>JAGAIH010000030.1 GCA_017626655.1 Clostridia bacterium
GGACGTGCTGAAGGATCTGAACGCCGAGGGTATCGTCAAGAAGGGTACCGAGGTCAGAGCCGGCGATATCCTGGTGGGTAAGATCACGCCCAAGGGTGAGACCGAGCTGACCGCCGAGGAGAGACTGCTCCGCGCCATCTTCGGCGAAAAGGCCCGCGAGGTCCGCGATACCTCCCTCCGCCTGCCCCACGGTGAGTCGGGCGTGGTGGTGGACATCCGCGTCTTCTCCCGCGAGGCCGGCGACGATCTGCCCGCCTCTGTCAACCGTGTGGTCAAGGTCTACATCGCCCAGAAGAGAAAGATCTCGGTGGGTGATAAGATGGCAGGCCGCCACGGTAACAAGGGTGTCGTTTCCCGCATCCTGCCTCCCGAGGATATGCCCTTCCTGCCCGACGGTACTCCCCTGGATATCGTCCTGAACCCCCTGGGCGTGCCTTCCCGTATGAACATCGGTCAGGTGCTGGAGGTTCACCTGGGTATCGCCTCCCGCCGCCTCGGCTGGAAGATCATGACCCCCGTGTTCGACGGCGCCAACGAGCGAGACATCTCCGAGTGCCTGCAAATGGCTGACTACAGCCGTCCCCTGTTCGCCGGCGAGAACCCCGAAGGCAAGGACCTCTTCGAGCTGACCTACGACGAGAATGGTAACAAGCAGTACCGCAAGCTCACCCCCGACGAGAAGGGCAACACCGCCTACGTGGAGTCCCTCCGCGTGGCCGACGGTCTGCGCCTCTTCGACGGTAAGACCGTGCTGTACGACGGCCGTACCGGTGAGCCCTTCGATAACCCCGTTACCGTGGGTATCATGTACTACCTCAAGCTGCACCACCTGGTTGACGATAAGATCCACGCCCGCTCCAACGGTCCCTACTCGCTGGTCACCCAGCAGCCTCTCGGCGGTAAGGCCCAGTTCGGCGGACAGCGCTTCGGTGAGATGGAGGTCTGGGCCCTGGAGGCCTACGGCGCCGCCTACACCCTGCAGGAGATCCTCACCGTCAAGTCCGACGATATCACCGGCCGCCGCAAGGCTTACGAGGCCATCATCAAGGGTCAGAACATTCCTACCCCCGGTGTGCCTGAGTCCTTCAAGGTGCTGGTCAAGGAGCTTCAGGCTCTGGCCCTGGATATCCGCGTCCTGAACAGCAAGGGCGAGGAGATCGACCTGGCTACCCTGGGCGCAGACGACGACGGTCCTACCTACCGCCGCCACAACCCCCGTCTGGATCGCCACATCATGGATGAGGACGATACCGACGCCGCCGTCGGTCAGACCGTGGCCACCGACGCTCTCTCCGAGGGCTACCTCGTGGAGAAGAGCGAGCTGGACGGCTACGAGATGAGTGGCCGCGAGGATGACTTCTACGAGGAGGAGATCGAGTTTGAGGCCGAGTCCTACGAGGACGAGTCCTACGACGAGTGATCCCCGGGAGTCTCCCGCAACCGTGAGCTTTTCAATCCCGTCGGGGCAGGAAATACCCCCTGACCCCGACGGCAGACCACAATATATATAATGAATGGAGAAGAACTGTGGAGCGTAACGAAATTTCATCCATTAAGATCGGTTTGGCATCTCCGGAAATGATCCGCAAGTGGTCCTTTGGCGAAGTCGAAAAGCCTGAGACCATCAACTACCGCACCCTGAAGGCCGAGATCGGCGGTCTGTTCTGCGAGCGCATCGTCGGTCCCACCAAGGACGGTGCCTGCATGTGCGGTAAATATAAGAATTCCCACAGTAAAGAGGTCATCAAGTGCGAGAAGTGCGGCGTGGACGTCACCACCAAGAAGGTTCGCCGCGAGCGCATGGGTCACATCGAGCTGGCCTCCCCCGTATCCCACATCTGGTACTTCAAGGCCATCCCCTCCCGTATGGCCCTGGTGCTGGACATCTCTCCCAAGCAGTTGGAGCAGGTGCTGTACTTCGCCGAGAACGTGGTGCTGGATCCCGGTAACACCCCCCTCATGGCCGGTACCGTCCTTTCCGAGAAGCAGTACGTGGAGTACCGCGAGATGTACGGAAATGAGTTCCGCGTGGGCATGGGCGCCGAGGCCATCAAGGAGCTGCTGGCCCGCATCGACGTAAACGAGCTGTCCGCTCAGCTCAAGAGCGACCTGGAGCGCGCCTCCGGCCAGAAGAAGACCCGTATCATCAAGCGTCTGGAGGTCATCGAGGCCTTCCGCACCTCCGGCAACAAGCTGGAGTGGATGGTGCTGGACGTTCTGCCCGTCATCCCCCCCGATATCCGTTCCATGGTGCAGCTGGACGGCGGCCGCTTCGCCTCCTCCGACCTCAACGAGCTGTACCGCCGCGTCATCGCCCGTAACAACCGTCTCAAGAAGCTCCTTGAGATCCATACCCCCGACATCGTCATCCGCAACGAGAAGAGAATGCTCCAGGAGGCCGTCGACGCCCTGATCGACAACGGCCGCCGCGGTAAGCCCGTTACCGGCCCCTCCAACCGTCCCCTCAAGTCTCTGTCCGAAATGCTCCGCGGTAAGCAGGGCCGTTTCCGTCAGAACCTGCTGGGTAAGCGCGTGGACTACTCCGGCCGTTCGGTTATCGTCGTCGGTCCTACCCTGAAGATCTACCAGTGCGGTCTGCCTAAGGAGATGGCTCTGGAGCTGTTCAAGCCCTTCGTGGTCAAGCGCCTCGTGGAGATGGGCAAGGCCACCAACGTCAAGGAAGCCCAGAAGAAGATCGAGCGCGTGTTCCCCGAGGTCTACGACGCCCTGGAGAACGTCATCAAGGAGCATCCCGTGCTTCTGAACCGCGCGCCTACCCTGCACCGTCTGTCCATCCAGGCCTTCGAGCCTGTGCTGGTGGAGGGCCGCGCCATCAAGCTGCACCCCCTGGTGTGTACCGCGTTCAACGCCGACTTCGACGGCGATCAGATGCCTGTACACGTGCCCCTGTCCGTGGAGGCCCAGGCCGAGGCCCGCTTCCTCATGCTGTCCGCCAACAACCTCCTGAAGCCTGTGGACGGTAAGGCCGTCACCGTGCCTACCCAGGATATGATCCTCGGCTCCTACTACCTCACCATGGATAAGCCCGGTGAGCCCGGCGAGGGTCGCGTCTTCCGCGACGTGGACGAGGCCATGATGGCCTACGCTAACCACCAGCTGGGTATCCACGCCCCCATCAAGGTCCGCATCACCCGCGAGTTCGAGGAGACCGACGCCGAGGGCAACACCACCCTGGTCAAGCGCACCAAGCTGGTGGAGAAGAACGTCACCCTGGGCCGTCTGATCTTCAACGAGGCCATTCCTCAGGGCATCGGCTTCAACAAGAAGCGCGAGTCCGACTTCGATCTCGAGGTCTCCGAGGTGGTCAAGAAGAAGCAGCTGGGTCAGATCATCGACTGCTGCATCCGCGCCCGCGGTACCGCCGAGTGCGCCGAGATGCTGGATAAAATCAAGGCCATGGGCTACAAGTACTCCACCCAGGCTTCCTTCTCCATCTCGGTCTACGATATGACCATTCCTCCCGAGAAGAAGGGCTTCCTGGACGAGGCTCAGAAGAAGGTGGACGTCATCACCCGCCATTTTATGCGCGGTGAGCTGTCCGAGGAGGAGCGTTACCAGGCCGTTATCAAGATCTGGAACCAGACCACCGATAACGTCACCGGCGCGCTGACCAACTCCTTCTCCACTTACAATCCTATCAAGATCATGGCAGACTCCGGCGCCCGTGGTTCCATGACCCAGATGAGACAGCTGGCCGGTATGCGCGGTCTGATGTTCTCCGCCACCGGTAAGACCATGGAGCTTCCCATTAAGTCCAACTTCCGCGAGGGTCTGAACATCACCGAGTACTTCATGGGTGCCCGTTCCTCCCGTAAGTCCCTGTCGGATACCGCACTCCGTACCGCAGACTCGGGTTACCTGACCCGCCGTCTGGTTGATGTCTCCCAGGAGGTCATCATCCGCGAGACCAAGTGTAATACCACCAAGGGTGCTTGGGTCAACGACGTCATCGACGAGAAGGACAAGAACGTCCTGGAGCCCCTGGCCGACCGTATCATCGGCCGCTTCACCATGGGCGACGTGATTGATCCCGCCACCGGTGAGGTGCTGATCCCCGACGATACCATGATCACCGAGGAGATGGCCGCCGCCATCACCAAGGCCGGTATCACCTCGGTCCAGATCCGTACCGCCATCCAGTGCCACGCCCGCTACGGCCTCTGCGCCCACTGCTACGGCGCTGACCTGGCCTCCGGTAAGCTGGTTTCGGTCGGTGAGGCCGTCGGTATCATCGCCGCGCAGTCTATCGGTGAGCCCGGTACTCAGCTGACCA
>JAGAIH010000290.1 GCA_017626655.1 Clostridia bacterium
CTTGACGAGAACGGCAAGCCTTCCAAGTTCTACTACAACGGCTACACCTACGACGTCACCGCCGCAGGCGCAGTCGATCCCGAGCCCGAGCAGCCCGAGGTCGGCGACCTGGTCCTGGTCGTTGGTAGCAACAGCATCACCATCACCGATGAGATCATCGCTGAGGGCGGTATCGTCTACCAGCTCGTGGTCACCGAAGAGGGTACCTACACCGTAAAGGGCGACTTCTTCGTTCAGTTCCAGGATGCCATGGGCATGACCTACGGCAACGGCTCTTACCTGCCCGCAGGCACCTACGACGTCAGACTGGGCACCATGCTCATCTCCGCCGCCGGTAACTACAACGCCGAGGTCGAGTTCACCGCTCCCGAGGGCGGTGACATGGTGGATCCCGAGCCCGATCCCGATCCCGAGCCCTCCGGCAACCCCGTGATCGAGTCTCTCCCCTTCACCTATGAGGTTCCCGCAGATGGCCTGAGCATGGACGGTGTGTACTATGACTACACCGCAGCCGAGCAGGTCACTCTCCTCATCACCAAGCCCGCAGGTGGTCTGGTTACTCCTACTGCAAGCAACAACTGGGAGAACGATGCTGACGGCAACTACGTTCTGGTTGTCAACGCAGGTGAGACCATCTCCCTGAATTTCTGGTCCATGAGCGGCATCACCGAGGGTGCCTTCACCGTTTCCCTTAAGGCTGATGAGCCCGAGATCATCGAGCATACCGTCACCTTCGTGGCCAACGGCGAGACCGTCAAGACCGAGACCGTGGTGGACGGCGCCGCCGCCACCGCTCCCGAGGCTCCCGCTGTGGACGGTAAGTGGTTCGCAGGCTGGGACGTGGACTTCTCCGCTGTCTCCGGTGACATCACCGTTACCGCTATCTACAAGGACAACGGCGTTTTCAAGCACGCTTCCAACGATGAGCTGATCGTTCAGGGCGGTAAGGTCCCTTACTCCCCCTTCGCTCCCGGCGCATATGACTCCTGGAACAAGAAGCTGGTCCTCGAGGTCGGTAGCTTCACCGATATCAAGGACTGGGGTTGGGCTGCGTTCAACTCCGAGACCTTCCAGTACGGCTACATCATCAACGGCGGTGAGCCTATCTGGGCCGACGCTTACACCGTTACCGCAGGTCAGGATATTTGGAACGCCATCAGCGGTATGGCTTCCAACTGCTCTCGCTTCAGCGGTATGCTCAACGCAGCCGCTCTGCAGATGGGCGATAACAACGTCAAGTTCTGCGTCAAGCTGGACGGCGGTGTTGTTTCGGTCATCCGCGAGTACACCGTGACCATTATCGAGGCCGCTCCCGAGGATCCCGCAGGCAACTACGAGGTTCCCATGGACAACTGGACTGTTTCCGGTCATGCTCCCGGTCTGACTGCCGCTGGTACTCCCGGTAACGGACCCATGGTCGCTGCCGGCGGTCTGGATAAGGGCGCTCTCCTGCATCAGGGCGCTGTCGGTGTCGGTCTGATCGACCTCTCCAAGTACAGCAAGGTCGTCGTGTACTACGGTATCGACAACTCCAAGACGACCCTTGATCGGTACAATGCCAACGCCAACAACCGCATCATGGTCACCAAGGCTGATAACCACTTGCAGAATTCTCCCGCCGCCGAGAACATTCTCGCCGCTACCACCTACACTCTGGAGGGTTGGGCTCTGCACACCGTGGAGATCGACCTGACCGGCGTGGACTACGAGGGTCCTGTGTACATCACCTATGATACTCTGCCCGGCACCTTCATGCTGATCGGCGCTATCGAGTTCGTCGCCTGATGAATTCTTTCCGTCTGTAAGCAAATTACATAAGGAAGCCCCCGCCCGCAAGGGCGGGGGTATTTGTGTATATATAGCGAAGAAAGGGGAATCATCCGATAAAAATATTCGGTAATTTTCATTCTTCCTATTGACAATCAAGTGATTGTATGGTATAATCAATAGCAAGAAACACAATTGCGTGTTGTATCCCGCTCCCAAAGGAGGAAGTATGTATGATTGCGTATAACATCATATCCGCCCTGCCGCAGATTACGGCTCTTTTCGTTCGGGTCAATTGGAAATCTGTTGCGTTGCCTCTTATCTGGTTTGGCATTATTGTCCTGACTCTGTACATCGAGGGTCAGACCGCCGACCTGATCGCGATCTGGTTTGCGCCCAGCGCCTTGACCGCTTTGATCATGTCTTTCTTCAAGCTCTCCCTCAAGTGGCAGCTGGCTGCCTTTGTCGGCATGACCCTGGTTGGCTTGTTGATCTCCTTTTTCGTGATCCGCCCCATAATGGAAAAGCGATACAGAATCGAAAGAACAAACGTGGACGGACTAACGGGGAAGATCGCTTTCGTTGAGGAGGATATTGACAACGACGCACCCAGCGGTGTCGTCCGCATCAACGGTCAGCTGTGGACCGCCCGCATGGAGGAAGCGGATCTCAGCGTCGCAAAAGGCGCCTGGGTTGAGATTGTTCGTGTGGACGGTAATAAGCTGATTTGCCGCCCTAAGACCTGATTATTTTCAAGACGGATCATTCTGTCGGAAAGGAAACGTTATGCTGAATCTGTACGCCCTTAGCTTCGCCTTCGCCGGTGGCGCGTTGCCCGCGATTCTGATTATCGCCGTTTTCGCCGTGATCGCCATCGTAATTATCGCCAATATCCACATCGTCCCCCAGGGCAAGGCCTACGTGGTGGAGCATCTCGGCTCCTACCGTAAGACCTGGACCACGGGCGGCATCAAGTTCACAGTCCCCTTCCTCCAGAAGGTGGCCAAGAAGATCAACCTCATGGAGCAGGTGGCCGATTTCCCGCCCCAGCCCGTGATTACCAAGGACAACGTCCGTATGCAGATCGACACCGTGGTCTTCTTCCAGATCACCGACTGTAAGCTCTACGCCTACGGCCACACCACCCCCATGACCGCTATCGAGAATCTGACCTCCACCACCCTCCGTAACATCATCGGTGAGCTGGAGCTGGACGCCACCCTGACCTCCCGTGATCTCATCAACACCCAGATGCGCTCCATTCTGGACGAGGCCACCGACCCCTGGGGTATCAAGGTCACCCGCGTTGAGCTGAAGAACATCATCCCTCCCAAGGAGATCCAGGACGCCATGGAGAAGCAGATGAAGGCTGAGCGCGAGCGCCGCGAGTCCATCCTCCGCGCCGAGGGCGAGAAGAAGTCCGCCATCCTGGTGGCCGAGGGTCAGAAGGAGGCCGCCATCCTGAAGGCCCAAGCCGAGAAAGAGGCCGCTATCCTCCGTGCCGAGGCGCTCAAGGAAGCCGCGATCCGCGAGGCAGAGGGTGAGGCCGAGGCCATCCGCCAGGTCCAGGAGGCGACCGCCGCCGGTATCCGCATGATCAATGAGGCGAATCCCTCCCAGGCCGTGCTGACCATTAAGAGCTTCGAGGCTCTGGAGAAGGTCGCCAACGGCCAGGCCACCAAGATCATCATCCCCTCCGAGATCCAGAACGTGGGCGCCCTGGTGGCATCCATCAAGGAGGTCGCCGCCGACGTCCCCGCCGAGAAGGCTCCCGCCGCCCCTGCCGCTCCCGCAAAGAAGACCGCCCCCAAGGCGAATCCCAACAACGTCTGATCGAGGATAAATACCCGTGGCCAAGCTTGAAATGACCCTGCAAGGGGATTTCGATTCCATTATCGACGATCTCGTCCGCTGTATCCAAGGGGGGAGCCTGACCGCCTCCCTGGAGGATCACAGCGATATGCGGACCAAGAACGGCCGTTGCGCCGTGTACGTCTTTGAGCGCTACAGCTTCTGGGGCGGGAACCGCCTCAGCTTGACGATCACTCTGTACCGGGATTACGGCGACCGCCGCATCTTCGCCTCCGCCATCACAGCAGGCGGCTCCCAGGCCATGTTCTTCAAGATGAACACCCTTGGTGAAGAGTCCTTCCTGGAGGAGGCCGAGGAAGCGCTGTCCCGCCACCGCTACGAAGGCGGGAACTGACGAGGGATACCCATGAAAAACAGAGCCTTTGTGAATATTCTGATCTCTGTGATCGTATGGATGCTGATCCTGTTTACCCTGCAATGTCTGTTTGCGGGATACACCAAGGAGTTCGGACTTGCGTGCAGTATGTGCTTCTTATCCATCTTCTTCCTGTTTAGTTACAGGAACGCGCTGAAGCCCACCGAGACCATCGGCCCGTACAATCCGACCAAAAGGCACTACGAGAAAAAGGGCGATCTACCCGGGTATCAGCGGCTGTGCAAGATCCTGTTCCTCGTCGGCCTTTCCATATCCGCGATCGGCTTTCTAAAGGGATCCGCGGAGGTCGTGATCTTCTTCATCAAGCAAGCCGTAGGCTGATGATCCGCAAGCAAAAGGGCTGTCTCTTTCAATCAGAGACAGCCCTTTTGACCGATCAAAATACCCCCGAGCCAAGACTCGGGGGTTCTGTTTTGCTTACAGCTTGCAGGTATACTGCTTGGTCGCCTCGGTCTGGGCAAGGATCTGACCGTCGGGGAGGATCACCTCGCAGGCCATGTCCGCGCCATCGGGGAGGGTGACATCCAGGGTTAACTGACCGTCCTTCTTCTCCCAAGCCACGGAAATGATGCCCATAGGCGTGGGAATGGTGCCCTTGGCCCAATCCAAATCGTAGCAGTCCACAATGGGCTTGATGCGGACCGACTTGTAGCCGTCGGCGGTGGGGTAGACACCCAGGACCATGGCCGAGAACTCGTAGGTAGGCGCCGAGCTCCAGCCGTGGCACTCGGAGCGGGGAGAGTCGGGGTTCTCGCACCAGGTGGTGCAGTGCCAGTCCAGCATGGTCTCCCAGCCCTTCAGCTGCTTGGGGGCGTACTCGTTGTAGCGGCCCGACAGCTCCAGGGCGCGGAACATGTAGTGGTTCATGGAGAAGGAGCAGACCGCCACGGGGACGTGACCGTCGAAAGTGCGATCCATGAGGGCTCCTGCCTCCTCTCCCGTGACAGCCCCCGACAGGATGGCCCACAGGGTGGTGTGCTGGCTGTACTCCTTGGTATTCGGGGTATTGCGGAACAGCTGTACCTCGGTGTCGTAGCAGGCCTTCTTGACGTTGCCGATCATGATATCGGCGCGGGTGCGGTAGTCGGAGGCCAGACCGGGACGTCCCAGAGCATCGCACAGCTCAGCGGCGGCCTTGCAGGCGGCGGCGAACATGAGGGAGGTTACCGTGATGGGCTCGGTGAAGCCGCCGTTGGGCACGCCCACATGCCAGCCGGGGACCCAGTCCACGAAGTGCCAGTAGGGGGTCACGCCGATCAGACCGTCCTCGTTCATGTAGGGCACAAAGGCCTCGATGGCCTTCTGGACCGTGCCCATGAGGGCGTTGACGCGGGCCAGCTCCTCGGGGGCGTCCCCGGCGTAGCGGAGGTAATCACGGAGCATCAGCACCCAGAAGAGGGTGAAGTCGGGGATGATCTGGATCATGACCGAGGGATAATTGGCCTGGAGCATACCGTCCTGGATCTGAGAGTGGGCCAGATCGGTCACCGACTTGAAGGGCATCCGCAGGTCCTTGCCCATACGCATGGTGAAGAGCATCTCCAGGGCCGAGTCCATATCGTACTGCTGCTGCTCGTAGTAGGGGCAATCCACGTACATCTCGTGCATACAGCACAGGACGGTGTTGCGGCTGATCTCCCACATCTCGTTGTAGCGGTCGTTGGAGCAGGAGAAGCTGCCCGCATGATCCAGGGGGTAGTGGTAGCTCGCGTAGGTAAAGCTCTTGATCTCGCAGTCGGGATCCTCGAACTCCACCCGGGCAAAGCGGAAGGAGCGGTACCAGAAGCTGTCGAAGGTCTGCTCCTCGCCGGTGGCGGTGAGGATGTCGAAAACGCCGTCTATGCGGGCGGTGGGGTCGTCGTAGGCGTCCCGTCTGCCCTTGTAGCGCTGACCCTGTCCGTTCTCCACGGAATAGCACTCGGTATAGACGATCCGCACCTTGGAGCCCGCCTTGGCCTTGAAGGTGAGATGCACCTTAGCGGTGGTATACTTGACGGTATCGAACTCGATAAAGCCCTCGCCGGAGCGGACGGCCTTCAGAGGCTTCTCGTCCTCGGTCTCCATCTGGGGAATGGGGCGGGGGGACATGACGTAAGGATCGTTCAAGCCGAAGAGGTTGAAGCCCTTGCGCCCCAGATCGGGCTGATAGAAGCTCCTGCAAGCCACGGGGACAGGCAGGGAAGCACCGTTCCAGACCTCAAAAGGAGGGATGGAGTTATGGCAGTTGGGACCGGCGACGAAGGAACAGGCGTCCTCGCGGAAGCAGGACCAGCTCTCGTCGGTGCCGATCGGGGTCTCTTCGCCGTTCACGGTGAGCGTACCGTCAAACCAGAAGGCAGGATGAGAGCGGCGGTAGACCGAGATGAACCAGCCCTCGGTGACGTACAGCACCTTGGCGGTGAGCTTGTTCTTGCCCTCTACGAGGTAGGGGGTGAGATCCTCGGTCTCGTAGTAGGTCACGTACTGAGAGCCCTGGCAGGGGCCCTCGGAGACGAGATGGCCGTTGAGGTACAGAACGTAGCGGGAATCACCGCAGGAGGAGGCGGTCAGGGTCGCGCCCTTGGGGGCGTCGAATTCCTTCTCGAAATAGTAAAATCTGGGTGCTGACGGAGTTTCATCAGCGCGGATCCAATGGCTCATGTTGTGTTTCCTTTCTACAGGGAAATGACTTGGGCGCAGTATCGCGCACCATGGAATATTATACCTGTTTTGTGAGTTTTTGTCAATCAATATTCCAAAACTTTCACGGATTTTTTGCAAATCGCTTGACAAAAACCACCTCTGCCGCTATAATGAAGGTACAAACTGAAAAAGGACGGTGCAATCCATGCTGTATTCCTGCCAGACCTGCCATTTAGCCTCCCGCCTCGGGATCCACGCCGCCGTGGACGCCATGCTGGACGCGGGCTATCCTGCCTTGGATATATCTCTGTTCGGTAATAACGGCTTCATGCTGGCCGATGACTGGAGGGAGACCGCAAAGGCCCTCCGCGGTAAGGCCGAGGCGCGCGGAGCCGTCTTCAACCAGGCCCACGCTCCCTTCGGCGGCGGCTTTGAGCATTACACTAAGAATCTGATCCCCACCTTTCCCCGGGTCTTCGAGTTCTGCGAGGAGCTGGGTGTCCGTCAGATCGTGGTCCACCCCCTCCAGCAGGGAAGGTACTACGGCCGCGAGAGGGAACTATTCGACATGAACATGGACTTCTACCGCTCTCTGGTCCCGCTGTCCGACAAGCACGGCATCAAGATCGCCATTGAGAATATGTGGCAGACCCACCCCGTCACCTACCGCATCTGTGACGATGTCTGCGCCAATCCCCACGAGCTGGCGGCCTACTTCGATACCCTGAACGATCCCGCGCATTTCACGGTCTGCCTGGATATTGGCCACGTGGCCCTTTGCGGCAGAGAGCCCGAGGACGCCATCCGTATCCTGGGCCACGACCGCCTCGGCGCCCTTCACGTTCACGATGTGGACTACGTGAGCGATCTCCACACCATCCCGTACCTGGGGCGCGTCAACTGGAGCAACGTGATCTCCGCCCTGGCTGACATCGGCTATAAGGGGGAGTTCACCATGGAATCCGACGCCTTCCTGGCCCGCTATCCCAATGACTTTTTGCCCACGGCCACCAAGTTCATGGCGGATACCACCAAGTATCTGGCTGAGAAGCTGGAGGCGGCGTTGGCAGAAAGAGGCTAAAACCCTTTGATACATATAGAAAAACCACCGTTCAGCCCAAGGCTTTTCGGTGGTTTTTCTCGTTACGGAGAAATGATTTAGTATAATTCTGCGCCTCTTCTTGTGGAATGGCGTTCAAATGACCGCGTATGTAAGGGGATCACTTGCAGCCCGCGACCATCTCCTCGACCCAGGCGACCAGCTCGGTCTGGAGCTCGGGGGTGAGGGTGCCGCCGAACATTAGGAAGCCGCCGAAGGAGACGACCTTGGTGCCGACCAGGTTGGTACCGGCGTTCTTGATGATATCCGCGATCTTGTCAGCGGTGGCCTGATCGCCGTCCACCAGCAGAGCCACGTTCGCGGCGCGGGTCTTGTTCAGCTCGGCGCAGAAGCGGCGGATATCGTCGGACAGCTCGCCCTTGACAGAGAGACCCAGGATCACGATGCGCTCCTTGTCGCAGGGATACTCGGGGGGGAATTTGCCGCTGGTCGCGTTGACGGACAGCTCGTACTTGTCGGCGATCACCTTCGCGAACTGAGCCATGCCTTTTTTCTTGGAATCGTGCAGAACACGCATCTTGATAAGAGCCATGATAAAAACCTCCTGATTCGGTGTAGCGCATTCGGCGCGCACATCCGTTATTAGAAATATTATAGCATAAAATGAAGAAAAAAGAAAGACCTTTTGTGAAATAAAAAATCTTTGTAGGAATGGACAATTTTGGCCGTTGAAATCAAGTCATATTGACGGACGGCCGACTGTAAGGATCTTCGGAAGTACCTATGGAATACTGCAAAAATATGTTCCCTTTTATATGCTAAATTTTGATTTAGTATAATAATATGGATATCCGAACAAGCCCCCGATCATTCTTCCCTCGGGGTCTCTGTCGCTCCCGATCCGTCGTAGTCCACGCAGTTCTCGGGCATAGCCCAAGGCTTCTTCAGCCACCATGTCCAGCCCATGATTTCGTGATCCCAACAAGTCATCATATGCTCCGTAATGATGGCCTTGACGACAGACAGCTGGGCGACGGTATGGGGCATATATTCCGCGACCGAGATGGCGGCGTACAGGCGGATGTGCTTGTCCTCGCTGTCCATCAGCTCTGCGAAGTCTTTCACCCGCTCGGGGTAGCCGTTACCGATATCCTTGGCGGCTTTGCGGAAGACGTCGGAGCCTCTGTTGAACCGCCTGACCGACTTGGGGTCGCCATAGTCCACGGTCCGTTGCATCTCTACACCTTCATGCCAGCGCTCAAGGTTATATTCGTAGCTCTTTTCCATAGGTGCTTCCCTCACGGCTCCCGAGAAGGATCTCTTCTGTCACGGAAGAAACTCTGTAAGATCTCCTTACAGTCCTCCTCCAGACAACCGAATTCCACCTTGGTGTGCTTGCTCTCCACAGGATGCCGGTGCAGGGCCCATACACTCCCCATGGCCCCCGCTACGGGATCGGCGGCTCCGCAGACCACACGGGGGATCCTGGCGTGGAGGATGGCCCCTCCGCACATGGTGCAAGGCTCCAGGGTGACGTAGAGGGTGCAGTCCTCCAGCCGCCAGCCGCCCAGGACGGCGCAACCTTCTGCGATGGCGTTGATCTCGGCGTGGCCCAGGGCGGTACCCATGACCTCGCGGGTGTTGCGACCTTTCGCCAGGATCTCGCCTGTGGCGTTGGAGATCAGCGCCGCGCCCACAGGCACGTCTCCATCCTCCGCCGCTCTGCGGGCCTCCTCGAGGGCTACACGCATCATCCCTTCATCCAATTCCGAAAACACTCCGCTCATAGCAGAGCCTCCAGGTCCATGAAGGTAATCATGAGGTAAGTCATCACCATGGAGGCCACCGCCACGGCGGCGAAGACGATCATACCGGGGGTGCGGAGGCCGCGTGCCACGGTGGTCCCGCTGACAGTCTCGTCGTAGGCATCCACCTCGGTAACGGTGCTTCCCTGCTCTCCGAAGACGCCAAGAGAGCGGGTCTTCTTCTCCTCAATACCCTTTTTGCGGTAATAGCGGATCAGGATCACGATACTGACGCTTCCAAGGACCAGTACCACGATATCCCACAGGACGAGGAGCGGCTCGATGGCGTCGCCGTAGCGGCCGTAGTACAGCACCTCGGTGATGACCGAGATCTCGTTGTTGAGGAGGTGGAAGAAGATGCCGCACCAGATGGAGCCTGTCAGCTCGTACATGAGAGCCATGGCGATGCCAGCAACGAAGGTGTAGAAGAGCTGGCCGATATTCTGGTGCATGAGGGCGAAGGTCAAGGCGCTGATCAGCACCGCCTGGGTACGGCCGAAGGGGCGGAGATTGCCGTAGACCACGCCGCGGAACAGGAACTCCTCGGCGAAGGCGGGGGAGAGGGCGACGGTCATGTACATGATGACGGTGGAGGGGTTATCGTAGCCCGTAGGGGCGATCAGCTCGGGAGGGATCTCGTAGCCGATGAGGTCACAGACCCAGGAGTTGATATAGCCTGCCGCCGTGATCATGGCCAGGCCCGCCAGGATCATGAGGGGGAAGACGGCGGGGAGCTTGATGGAGTAGCGGATGGGCTGGGTCTTGTTCTTCTTGCTCAGGATGTAGAACATGGCGCCACCCAGGATGAAGGGGGCCATGTAGCAGGCGGAGGAGAGCAGACCGTAAATAGCGGTCCCCCACTTGCCCGTGAAGATCTCGGCGAAAAAGAGCTGATCCATGGTGGAAAGCTCTGAGAAAACGCCCAAAAAGATGACAAGAGACCAGCCTATGCAGTTGAGAACACCCACGTAGGAGCGGGTGGAGGGATTTTGCGGCTTCAGCATACGGTACCTCCGTGATTTTCCTTATTAGAACATTATACCACCTGTGTCGCGGTTTGTCAAGTAGAAAAGAAGTACCGCCCCAAGGACGGTACCTCCGGTATTCACTTTTCGGTCTTGCTCTCGTCGCCCACAAGGCCTACGGCGGCGTCTACGGGGAGGGAGAAGGCGATGCCCTGACCTGGGGTCTTCAGACCCACGGCGCGGTACAGGCCGTGGAGGACGTTGTCCTTGATCTCGGCAGGAACCAGGATCATGACTATCTCCTTTTCGGGCTGGACGGCGATCTCAAACTTCTTTTCAGCCAGGGCGTTGGCGGTGCCTCTGGCGTGAATGACGGTACCGCCTTTGGCGCCGAACTCCTTGGCGGCATCCATAACGGCGTCGGCAAAGCCTGCGTTGACGATGCAGAAAATGACTTCATGCTCAAAATTCATGATCTTACCTCCTGATTCTGTTTAGGCGGGGGTGTTGGAGAGGAAGCGGTAGATGGCTACGCCGATGGTACCCGTCATGGGGACGGTGTAGGCGATGCCCTTGCCGTTTCGGATGGTCTTGAACTTCTGATCCAGAGCGGACAGCGCCTTATCGCACATATCCTCGCGGATGACGCTGAAGATGACGGTCTTGTCGGTCTCGCCGATGCCCAGGAGACGGAGGGTCTCCTTGCTGGCGGTGCCGCGGGCGTTCATGGCGGTCTGGAAGTTGACCTCAAAGGACTGGAGCAGGTCGGTATAGAACTCGGCCTTCTCGCGGTTGACCACGGTGACCAGGAGCTTCAGCTTGCGGGGGGCTATGAGGTTTTCGTTTTCTTTCACGATGCTTCCCTCCTTTACATGAATCGGATGATCTGCTCGTCATCCGCAGACAGGATGCGCTTCATGGCGATGCGGTCGCGGACCTTCTTCTGGACCACGGCGCGGAAGCCGAGAAGCTGGATGGTGATGAGGGGGGTCATGGCTACCATGGCCACGATGCCGAAGCCGTCGGCCAGGACCTTACCCTCGCCCTGGAGCGCGCAGCAGGCGCCGATGGCCAGGGGGAGAATAAAGCCCGAGGTCAGAGGACCGCTGGCCACGCCGCCCGAGTCAAAGGCGATGGCGGTATAGATACCGGGGACGAAGAAGGAAAGCCCCAGGGAGATGAGGTAGCCGGGGATGACGTAGAAGAGGATGGAGAAATCGAAGTAGATGCGGAGCATGGACAGGGCGAGGGAGATGCCCACGCCGATGGACAGGGCCAGCATCATGGACTTCTTGCTGACGCCGCCGTCGGTGATGTCCTCCACCTGCTTGTTCAGCACGTGGACGGCGGGCTCGGCCAGGACGACGACCATACCCAGGATGAAGCCGGCCACCACCAGGATGGCGGGATGGAGGCTTGCCAGCTCGGTACCCAGCTTGTAGCCGATGGGCATGAAGCCCACCGAAACGGCGGTGAGGAAGATCACCAGGCCAAAGAAGGTGTAGGCGATGCCCACGGCGATTTGCCCCAGCTTCTTTCCCGGGAGCTTGAGGACCGTGATCTGGAGGATGACAAAGAACACCACGATCAGCCCCAGGGCGAGGCCCACCTCCTTGAGGGTGTGGAGGATCTTTTCCACCAGAGCGAAGCCCAGACCGTTCTCGATGGCGTAGTCGGGGACCCGGTAGGCGATCTCGCCGTCCACGGTAGCGCCCAGGAGCATGACCGCCAGGATAGGGCCTACGGAGCACATGGCGATGAGACCGAAGGAGTTCTCTCCCACGTCCTTACCGCCGATGCTGGCGGCGATGCCCACGCCCAGGGCCATGATGAAGGGGACGGTAATGGGACCCGTGGTGACGCCGCCCGAGTCGAAGGCCATGGGCAGGAAGTCGCCGTTGCCCACCGCCACCACCAGGGCGGCCAGGGCGAAGAGGATCATGTAAAAATACAGGAGCATGGAGGACAGGGGCTTATGGAAGACCATCTTGATTACCGAAAGGACCAGGAAGATGCCAACGCCCACACCCACCGCCACGATGAGCAGGGTGCCGTTCAGCACGTCCTTGACCTGGTTGGCCAGCACCGTCAGATCCGGCTCGGCCACGGTGATGAGCAGGCCCATGAGGAAGCAGACGCCGATCAGCAGGAGCAGCTTTTTGGACTTGGTGAGACCCGCGCCGGTGTACTCGCCCATAGGGGTCATGGCCATATCGGCGCCCATGCTGAACAGGCCGATACCCAGGATCAAAAACACCGCCGAGACCAGGAATACACCGATCTCAAGGCCCGTAAAATGGACAAGGGGGGTGAGGTTCAAGAGCACCACGATGGCGGCTACGGGCAAGACCGACATCAGCGCTTCTTGGATCTTTTTCAATAAAACAGTCATGCTTCCCTCCTACTTGAATTGCACTATTATTATATCATGCAATCATTAGATTTTCAATTGTGGGATATCATGAACTTCAGTATTCTAAAGCGGAGCTTTTCGTGAATTCCACGATGATCTTTCAAAATCCCTTGACATTTGACGAAAAATGTGGTATGATGTGAACAAGATATTTCAAAAGGGAGAGGAGACCGCCATGGCCGCCAAAAAGACCTTCTGTATTCTGTACAATCCACTCGCCTCCACGGGACACGGAGAAGAGAAAGCCCACAAGCTCAAAGAGATCCTGGGGCTCGATTCTGAGGTTGTTTTTCGGAGTCTTATCGAGATCGAGGACAAGCGCGCATTCCTGAACGAGCTGGATCCTGATGTCACCCCCATCATCACGGGCGGCGACGGCACCCTCAGCCGTTTCGTCAACAGTCTGCACGGCAATCCCACCCGCGATATCTACTACTACCCAGCGGGAACGGGCAACGACTTTCTCAATGACCTGGGCAAGACGGGGGACACCGAGCCTTTCCTGCTCAATCCCTACATCACCGATCTCCCCCACATCCATTTCAACGGCGAGACCCACATTTTCATCAACGGCGTAGGCTACGGCATCGACGGTTACGTCTGCGAGGAGGGCGACCGCGTCCGCAAGAAGACGGGCAAGCCCATCAACTACACCGCCGCCGCCGTCAAGGGCCTTCTGGGCGCCTACAAGCAGACCCACGCCACCGTCACGGTGGACGGTCAGACCATGGAGTTCGATCACGTCTGGATGACCCCCACCATGCTGGGCCGCTTCTTCGGCGGCGGCATGATGTGCGCTCCCGGGCA
>JAGAIH010000291.1 GCA_017626655.1 Clostridia bacterium
TGCTTAAACAGCACTATTTCGGCGCGAACGAATTGACCTCCGTTTTGATCCAGAGCTCCCACCGCTTTCACGGTATACGCATACAGCCCATCGGCTTGTGCGTACAAAGAGTGGATACCAGTCAGTATGTACTTACCGCCCACGGCATGGGGCTTCTCGCGGGCACCACTATAGTGAACAAAGATCTCGGCCAGATTGGTTTGAGCAAATTCGGTTTTTGTCTCGTAAGCAGAAGAATTTACGGTAATCGTATTAGAAATATCAGGTGCAGTAGTCTCCTCGGGCTTAGTGGTCTCCTCCTCAGGCTCAGTGGTCTCCTCCTCGGGCTCAGTGGTCTCCTCCTCGGGCTCAGTGGTCTCCTCCTCGGGCTCGGTGGTCTCCTCCTCGGGCTCAGTTGTTTCGTCAGTACCGTCGGGCTCGTTGGTAGGTTCGTCCGTGATGACTTCTGTGGGCTCGTCCAGGGAGGTAGTTTCTGAACCAGTCGTGTCTGCCGAAGGTAAATCCGTTACACATCCAACGACGGTAAAGAGCAGAAGCAGGAAGATAATTGCGCTAAACAAAACTTTTTTCATGTTTATAGTGCTCCTTCAAAAAATTTATATTCTGAATCTTTATTCGCTTTCAACCAGTTTCTCATAGATACCATTAATTTTTTCAATTCCCCTGGTCAGCGGTTTTCTAAGAGATGCCAGCTTCGAACTGAAGTTGCCGGAATCAAGACGGTACAACATATAAACCATGTCGGACAGGGCAGTATTCTGTTGGTTAAAGGCATAGGCTGCGTCAACGCACATGGAATTGCGGATCAGATCAAACATTTCAGCATCAATGACCGATTCGGAGAATTTCACCTTCATGGCCGTTTCGTATACCGTCGGCAGAACCGAATAATAGCAGTTGTGCGCGGTAGCCTCCAGGATGGTTGCGATCTTTTCGCTGTTCGCATAGGCTGTGGTAGGGATGCCCCAGTATATGTCGAAGGCTCCGGAAATATAGTTTTCCTGGTTTCTGTTCAGCTTCGGCACCGGCAGAACTCCGAAACGGACGTCTGAATGCTGGACCGTTTCGGGAATATTCCGCACCTGCAGATAGTCGAACAGGACGTTTCCGTCCTTGAAATAGCCAGCGCCGTATTCGGAAGCGTCTTCACTGTCCGCGCCGTATTCCATCAGCCTTTCAAAGGCATCCAAAATCATCAGGCTATGTTCTTCGTCGATGGTCAGTGCCATATAGCCTTCAGCATCCTTTCCCAATATCTTGCTACCCAGACTGACACGGAAATTGACCATACCGGCAGCGCTGGTGACAAATCCAATCTGATCTTCCCCCAGTGTGATCTTACCATCGCCATTCAGATCACGGTGTCCGGCCTGTGCCATGGAGATCAGGTCTTCCATGTACCAGTTTCCGGCCAGGATATCTTCATAGGGGATCTCCAGCTTATACTCATCAGCCAACTCCTTATTGTACACCAGAACACAACCGCAATACAGAGGGCTGTAGGTCAGATAGTTGGAAGCAAAGTACATCTGCCCACCGACGGTGAAGTTCTCCAGGGTCTCCCGGTTCCACCAGGGTGCGTCATAATTGAATACGTTACAGTCCCGCAGGTTAAGGTAGTATCCTCCTAAAGCGCCCGCAACAGTCATGTTGTCGTGACTGTAGGAAACATCGTATTCATCCGCCTGGGACTGAGCGGTCTTGCGGATATTGTCGCTTACCTCATACGGGCTATCATATACGATAAATTCATACGCGCAGTTATAATCGTTCATGACCCTGCCCTGCGCCTCAAACATCGTATCGTTGATAACGTCTCCGTTGAAGGATTCGGCACAGATCATTTTGTCGCAGTTGACCCAGCTTGTGGTGATGACGCGAAGGCTGTATCCCTCCAGATCGGTCTTTTCCGGGCCGGGCATCTCGGACGTCTCGGTTTCTTCGGTAGCGGCAGTCGTCTGCCGGGGATGATCGTCGGTTTCGGGCTCTGCGGGCGTTTCCCCACAGGCGACCGCGTGGATGGCCAACAGCAAAAGCAACAGAAGAGAAATGGCGCGTTTGATTCGGTGATTCATGTTATTCCTCCCTAATCGTATAGAATCATGCATTTGGTTTTTCATATTGTAGAGTGATCGCTATTGTTCTCGTTTCGCCCTTTTTCAGGACAAGCTGCGCCTCTCCAAGGAGAAGCCGCACGTCACGAAGAGCCGTAACGCTCCCCGTAAACTTCCCGTTTCCGATCTGACCCGTCACCGAAACTCCCAGGCGCGTATGAATGTTCTCCACGGATACGCAAGCATCGGGAGCGAGGCAGGAGCCGATGTCCAGCCGTCCCCAGTAGTCGTTGACACAGTTGCGGATCAGGCTCTGCATGACCATGCCGTGGGTGGAGAGATAGAAGGGAGAATTGGGATGCGCGCTGGTCTCATAGAACTGGATCCAGTTTTCATCCACGTTATCGGACGGGCGGAGCAGACTCCAATCATGGGCCCATTCCGTGTATTTTTTCAGATTGGTATCGGCAGTCAGCAGTTGTGCCAGGGTCCAGCCCCAGAAATAGGGCCGTTTTGCTCCATTGGTGATCTCATACCGCAACGCATACGCCTCCAGCTCGGCAGGATGGGGGGCTTCCTCCCCCGGGAAGCAGGCGATGCCCTCCAGCTGGACGGGATGCTTCTGCTTGCCGAAATCGTCGGCTCCTCTACAGGTATGCCAGGTCCCCCGCTCCGAGAGAAGACTTTCAAAGGCAAGACCGTCCGCCAGGATCTTTCGGTAATCGCCGCCTTCATCCAAGCCGCATCGGATCGCCGACTGAAAGGAATACCGAGCCGCGAAGAGGGTACAGAGGTAATCCTCCTTGTTTACGCCCCCCGCTTCATCCCTTCCCATGCAGGGCGACCACCGCAGATGCCACAGCCCGTCCTCCTCCTTATGGCAGGCCGAACCGAAGAATTCGGCGCAGCCTCGGATCAAAGGATATGCGTAGGCTTCCGCCCAAACGGGATCGTTGGCAAATTCTGCGGCTTCCATAGCCAAGCGGCAGAGATATCCGGAATTATGAGCCTCATAGCAGAAAATCAGCGGAAGGGCGGGGGTATGATGTCCGTCAAGGGGGCCGAAATTCAGCTCCCAGGGGGGAAAGATCCCTTCCGCGTCGGGCCAGAGACGCTTGGTATACCGCCGCATCTCCTGGATCTCGGCGGCAAAATGCTCGACCCAATGCTTCACGATATCCAAACGGCCCATCATCATTAGCGCGGGCGCGATATACTGCATGTCGGGGACAAAATTGTACGGAAATCCCCCGATGCCCATACTGTTTGACGGCTGTATCATGGGGCAGTCGGCGTCATAGGAGGACAACAGGTATGCCAGTCCCCGCACCAGAACCTTCTGCATCTGTTCGTCGGGATACTCGATCCAGCTAATCTCCTGCCAGGTCTTGTGCCACCATTCTTTCGTGCGTTCCAAGGACGCCTCGGGCGTATCACCGCCGATCGGCGCGTCAACTGAGAGCATCAGATAGTTCCTGCCAAGGGAAGGCTGAAATATCAGGCCGTGCTCGGTGATCTCCGTCTCCATATTGGTGGCGATATACAGGCTTACCGTGTTGTCGTTTTCGGTTCCTTCGCAGGTGATGGCTATCCGCCATTCCTCACCGACTCGCTCCACAACCGTATGCTGAGCATAGGAGCCGCCGCAGACCCAATACGGAGAAATGGGCGTCAAGGCTGACAGGCAGATCCGTTCGGAAAATACGTCGTTTTCCCCGACCTCGACCGTTGCACCGAAAATATTCCGTTTTATGCCGTCAAACCATGCGGTCGTGTGAACTCTGTGCAAAGAATCGATCTGAAACTCCGTATCCAGCAAGCCGTCATACAGATCGTGGCATTGTCTGTACGCACCGATCCGGTCAAAATTCCTTTCCCAGTGAAGCCGAAACAGCGGGAGCAGGTAGTCCGCACTGCTTTCCTGTTGCACGTGGTTGGAAAAAAAGCGAAATCTTCCCCAATGGTCCATGTGCTTGAAGTGGGAGGGGCCAAAGGAACGGTCCTTCTGAATTTCCGGATGCAGATTCAAGCCCAAGCCGGACAGAATCGCCCCGAATCGCCCGTTACCCAGATAACATCCGACGGTATGCTCACCGTTCCAACAAGTTGAGATAATATTGCCGCGGCGCACCGCTTCTGCTCTGCTCATTATCGACATCTCCTTTTTCTATTTCTCGCGGATCATAAACAGCTTGGTATCTCTGAAATAACCCTTGAAATCATTTTTCCTCCTCGTTATGCAGACACGTTACTTTGTCTGCCGTGTTACTGTAATTATAGCACAATTCCCTTGACATTCATATGGAAATTGTGTATAATACTATAGAATAAACGGAGGTCGGCGCAACAAAGCCTCGGATTTTTCGTTTTTTAAAAGTTCATTTACAGAAAATGTTTCTGAAAACAGGAGGGCGCACACAGTGTATCTCAATACATGGCATTTGCTGGAAGGCGATATAGATTTTCGGGATATGGGATTCGTCGATACGGTGTCCCGGCATCCTTCCCGTAAGGAGCTTCCTTTCTGGATCTTTGTGATCGTGAAAAAAGGACAGAGGACACTGTTGCTGAACGGAGAAAAGCTCCGCATCGGAATGAATGAATTCTTCCTCCTTCCTCCCCATGTGCGAATCGATCCGTTGGAATATGACGATCATGCGGCGTATTTTATCCACTTTTACATGAAAGGTAACTCGGTCGAAGCGCCGGTTCGGGTCGATGCATCCCGGCTGTTTCTTCCTATAACCGGATTGCTCCCCGGCGAGATCGACTGTTTTGCCTATGCGGAGATCCTGTACAGCCTGTATCGCAGTCCCTATTCCGACAAAAGCTTTCTGACGCTGCAGCTTCGCGCCCTGCTGTCGCTGATCAGTCTGAGCTGTCAAAAGAATCCGAAACTGGAGAAGCACGGTCCGCTGGCTGAGCAGACGCTGTTTTTTATACAAAAAAATGCCTGCGTCCCATTACGGGCACAGGACTACGAGCAGGCTTTGAATCGGAGCTATCATCATATCAACCAGATCTTTAAAACGCAATTCGGTTGTACAGCCAAGCAGTATCATATGCGTATCCGCATGGATCATGCGGCGCAAATGCTCAGTCTGGGAAAATCTGTTCAGGACACCGCGCGCGACTGCGGTTTTGAGGATTATTTTTACTTTATCAATTCCTTTACCCAAGCACATGGAATTTCCCCCGCCGCATACGGCAAAAAAGAACGTTTCGACGGATAGGCTCCACTCCGTTTATCCTTTTTTTATATAGAAAAATTCCAATATTTCCATATGCATTTTCAAAGGGTTATGTTATAATGGAACCGTCATCGGTTCTGTCCATGTTTGACATCATAATTTTGACGATAGAACAGGAGGTGCTGTTATGCAAACATCCCGCGAATGTGTAATCAGGGCAATCGAAGGCCGCGGTCCGGATCGTGTTCCTTTATGGCTTTCTTTTGATACTTCCCCCATCAATCGAGCCGTTACCGATCATTTGTCTGTGGAGTGTCGGTCGGATATCCAGCAGGTAGGATATGGTGTCGTGAATTTCAGACCCATTGGTCCGGGATATACTTTGTTAGGCTATCGAATGGAAACCTTCGGGGAAACCATGGGAGAGAGCAAGGATCCGCCGCTTGCCGATTTTGATCATTTTGAATCCTGGAAAAACAGCCTGCCGGATTTTGGTAATCCCCGGTGTTATGAGCATCTGAAAAAGCACAGAGAAAACCATCCTGATATTTTTTTGGTGGGAAAGCTGAATCAAATGATGGAAGAGCTGATCAATCTCATGGGATATGAGAATTACATGATCTCTCTGTATGAAGAAGAAGAGAATGTTTCGGCGGTGATTGATGTGCTGTACGACATGGCACACAAAATGGTAGATGGTTATGCCGACGCAGGCATCGATGCCGTCATTGCCTGGGAAGACTGGGGGTTGCAGAATGCACCGCTTATGTCCCATGAAATGTGGGAAAAGTTCTTCAAGGCCAAAATGCGGGCATTTGTCGATCATATCCATGCGAGGGGAATGAAGTACATCCTCCATTCCTGTGGCCATATCGTATATCTTCTGGACGATTTTGCGGAAATGGGGATAGATGTGCTGCAACTGGATCAGCAGATGAATATGGGGCTGGATGAACTGGCAAAATGGCGAGAGACATTCTGTTTCTGCTGTCCAACCGATATTCAGCACTGTATGCGCATGACCGACGAGGAAATGACAGCCTATTTGCGTGAAATGAATGACAAACTCGGTTCCGGAAATGGCGGTTTTATCTTCAAGCCTTATTCTTCCCCTGCCGCGATCCATATGACTTCGGAAAAATTAAGCCATGAGATCAGATCGGCACAGAATTTACATATTTCTCAAAAGACCGCCGACGGTGCTCTTTGACACGCTCGTGTGCGCTGTCTCCGCGTGCTTGAGCCTTCTTTGGTCAGTTCCGTGATAGAAATACCTCCCATGAAATTGTGCGTAATGCACGATCATGGGAGGTTGTTTGTATTGCAGCTCATGCCGACGGATTCTGCCAAGGGGTTGTCGGATTGTTTTCAGGATCGATCGGGTATAAGAACTATGTAAAGACTCAACCAGAATGTTTTGCATCAAAGCATTCGAACCAAATCCATTTTCCCAAACGGAAGAGAAGCGGCAAAACGAGCAGAAGAAAGAAAAGCATAACTTGAAACGATTGCCAAGAGCAAATTGACACATCGGACGATATTCCGCCGAAAGCCTTCTTAAGCGATGACAAATCGGAGCGTATCCAGCTCGCAGACCGTGCCTGCGGTCTCGGAGCAGAACTCCAGGTAGATCGCCTTTTTGCCGCTCAGGGAAGTGACGGGGACAAGGATCTCTCGGTAATCATTCGTTCCCTCCAGCGCAGCTTGGCCGACGAAGGTTCGAGACTGTTCGGGCGCGGAATAGCATACCTTCGGGTCCGATGCGTACACGTTGACGGTTCCGACAGCGCATTCCTTGAGGGCGAGAACAAGGTATAATTGCTCCCCTTCCTTGATCTCTCTGTAGAAATCGAAATACTTGTATCCGAGCCAGCTGTGATTCTTCAGATCGGTCACGGGGTACCGATCGTCACGCATACCGGCGGGATCGAAGTCCAGCGTAGGGTTGACGTCGAAGGTATAGCTCCCTATGCCAAAGCAGGCACTCATAGCATACTGGCTCTCATAGGGATCCAAGCCTGCTGTCCGGAAGCCCTGAGAGGTGACCTCCGCCTGTTCAATGATGAGCTTTCCGTCCTCAATACGCAAGTTGATCGCTTCTGCCATCGCCTGTCGGGCGGGGCCGACGCCGGTCCAGCGATGGTAGATCTGGTAATACCGACCGTTGACCTCGATCAGACCGCCGTGGTTATTGCCCCCCTTATAGGTGAAAACGGTGCCGCCGGAATAGGGATCCTTGATGACCTCTCCGCGGTTATCCACGATGACGCCTCCATATTGCCACGGGCTCCCCAATGCGGGATCACCGTAAGGATTATCGCTGTAGGCATACCCGATCTCTGCCAGACTTCCGTAGCCCGGTCGGTCATCGGTCTTGGCGTAGGACAGCACATAGAACCCGCCCACCTTGCGGATCGAAGGGCCCTCGAAGAAGTAAAAGGGGGGTAAATTGCGGTGAGGCATGGTACCGTTTCCGTTTTCCGCGCTGTCATGGCCGATGGGCACGTGGAGTGTTTCGGGGATCTTTTCCAGGGTGACGGGGTCCAGTTCGCAGCTCCAGGCCGAGCGTTCCCGCTCCACAGACCAGTACAGGTAGACCCGTTGATCTCCATTCTCGTTCCGCATGTCATCCACTAAAACGGCCGGATCAAAGCCCTGACCGACGTAGCGGGGATGGGTATAGGGGCCTTCGGGTCGGGCACTCTCTGCCACAAACATATGATGCGAATAGGACGTAAAGACGAACATGTAGTAGGTCTTGCGCTGAGGGTGGTAGATCACGTCGGGAGCATACAGATGCTCTTGCTTGGGGTCAAAGGTGATCTCGGTCCCGTCTTCCGATGTGAAGGTCAAGCCATCGAGCTGACGGATGTGAAATGCCACACCGTCATGACGCCAGTTGGTCAGATCATCCACGGGAGCGGACCAGACCACATGATCCTCACCGCAATAGTTTCGATCATTTGTATCATGAGAACCATAGATATAAAGCCGCTGCTCTCCTGTATTCGGATCGGTAAACACACGCGGCTCCCCATCGGGGATCCTCTCCCACGGTGCCAGAAACGGATTGGCGGAGTGGGGCTGCTCCTTATGATAGTTTTTCAGCATATTTTTCATAGTATTGGCTCCTAATGATCTTTTCTTCGTTAACGATCCTTTCTCACAATACAATTACAATACAAATTTTACTCTCGAAACTGTTCAACCGGGCAAAGCGCCACCGTCACACCCTCGGCAACCGTTGTCGTGTACACGATGTAGTTGTCCTGCGGAGAGAACTGAGGATGGGGGTCGAGGTGATACGCTTGATGAGACCAAGGCGGCAGAGGAAGCCCCGAGGCTATGATACTTTCCTTTTGGGTCTCTGCATCGTAGTACAGAATCTGGCAAGGGGTTTTCTCCCAACGGTACGGGGATTGATCTGCGCACCAGTACCGACGGGTACTGTCGCAGTGAGTGTGGCAGAGCGGACGCTTCCAGACATGCTCCTTTTCTTCGGTCTTGATATCAAAGCAGAACGCACCCAGATCATAATCCGTCCAGCACATTTTCCCGTCTTTGCTCCACCATTCGTGGCAGGCGTTGCTTCCGTGGAAGACCCAGTCCCTCGGCAGAATGGGATAACAGAAGGTCTTTTCCGTATCCATGACCCAGATACGCTGATCGTACAAGGTCTGCCGTCCCGTGATGGGATCGAGCCACCAATCCTGCGCCATGCTGAAAAGCTTTGGGTCAGTGGGAGAGAACTGGGCGTGGTTATACATACGTGGAAACTCGTTAATGATCTCCACTTTACCCGTTTGCAGATCGCCTATGGAAACGAACCATTGGTTGCCCACCTGTCCGTCAATCAGCAGATACTTTTTGTCGGCGGATAGGGTCAGGTGAGTAGCACTGCGGAACAGGTAGCGACCGGCGATGTACTTCCTGTCGATCTCGCATACCTTTTCAATGGGATAACCTAATCGGAACAGCCAAATGTAGTTCTGCTGGCAGTAATACACACCGTTACCCTCGGGAGTCACCAGAGGACTATGGTCTGTAAAGACGGTTTCAGGAAACACTTGAATGAAGGGATTCTCAGGATCCAAGCTGACAACGCCTAACATATGGGAAGTAATAGGTGACGGGAGATAAATGGCGGAAAACCACAGATATTTCTCATCGGCCGAGAGACTGCTGTTGGTGAAGTAAAAGGACTGCTGGATGGGTGCTATCTTTTTGGTAAGTACAAAGGATCTTGCACCGCTTTCAGGATCTATCCATTCGGTGAAATAGGGATGCTTGGAAAGATCGTACATAAAAGTTATCTCCTTTTTTATGTTCGGTAAAAGTGCCATTTATCAGTCAAAGAAAGTTATTCTTTCTAATTCCCCCACCCTTACAGGCAGGGGAGTGGTCACCTTGTAAAGCCTTTAGTACAGCGCGCGGTAGAGGATCAACAGCTCGTCATCGGACAGAGACTTGTCGGCAAGGACCAGCATATTCTCATCGAGTGTCACGGTCTTGCCACAGGATTCCAAGGAAGCGGTGATATCCACATAAGCCACGCCGTAATGGTTATAGGTCTCATCGCCATCCTTGGCCAGACCCACGGACTTAGCGAACGCGAAGGGCAGGTAGAGGTGATCCTCATCACCAAGGAAGGTAGCCTTGGTAGTGGACTCGTCCAATCTGACCATCTCGCCGCCCACGAAGGCGAAGTAGGAGCCCGCTTTCAGTACCACCATGTCGGAGGTCAGGGTCTCGGGAAGGATATGTTGGGTCTCAGTGGTGGTGTAACGGTAGTTGAAGCGGTCGTTGGGTGCGGTGTCTCCCAAATCCACAAACTGCATGATATCGCCTTCGTCCACCGAATTATCGGCCCACTTGAAATCGAAGGTCTCACCTAGACCAAGAGCCTCAGCGTCCAGCTTGACCACCATATATTTACCGTTTACGGTATAGTCGGCGCGGCCGATCTCGGTCATCTCCCACTTGCCGTCAGCGAACTTCTGCACCGAGCAAGTCTCGCCATCTCGATCACGATTGATGACGTAATCGTAGCCATACCAGCCGGTGTCCTGCTTACAATCGGCGTTGATGAACAGGTTCATCCAGTTTGTGCCCTCGGGGGCAGTGATATCAGCAGCGCACTCAATGTAGAACCACACGTCATTCCCGTATCGAGAGACCTTGGCGGTGGCCAGATCGTTACGGCCCGTGGTGTTGGTGTAGTGGAGCTGCCCCACAAAGGACATATGGTCGCGGTGAGCGGTGTCCCCCACATAGTCGCGATACTCGGGGCCTACGATATCCCACTGGGACTGTACGCCCGCCATGTCGATAGGTCTCTGACCGAAAACAGCCAGGGGGGCGCGGGAGCCCTTGTACTCACGGATATTTTGTACCATCTGGTAGTAGTAGTTATCATTGAATAGCCCCTTCACGGGTTCAATATCACGGGAATACTCAGGATTAAAACAATCCACATAGTAATTCCTAGTCCATTTGTTATCATCGGTGACGGTGTAGGTATTGGCGATGGTCTGACCGATGGCGGCGCCTGCCTCCCAGCGGCCTGCCCACCACTCATTCCAGCCCGTCAGCATGATGAGGCCGGGATCCTTCTTGATGGCGTACTCGAACTGCTCTTCAAAAGCGATGCCCTTGCCCGAGGTAGATTCCACCAAGGAGAAGCTGAAGTCGGTAAGGCCTTTTCCTGCGGGCTGACCACCGTTCTCCTTACTGTAGCTACGTCCTGCATTGGTACCATAGGAGCCGTTGGCCCAGAAGCCGCACATGACGACCATCTGCTCCAACTCACCCTTGGGAGACAGACCGCCTCTCTGAGGGTACATATCAGCCCAAGGCCAACAGTTTTTCCCGCGGGTGGCGGTGTACCATGTACCTTTCGTGTCTGCCCAGCTCTGGCGGTAGGTAAAGAAGTTCTGCATCTCCTCAGGAAGATCGGCATACAGCGTGTTAGGTATGAGCACCAGCGGCTTACCCTCGTACTTGAACCAAAGGTCCTCGTAGCGACCTACAGAGTAGAGGTTGTTCCAGATCTGGGTCAGAGAGGCCTTGGCATTGGTGTCATTGAGGCCGCAATGGAACATGATCTGTGGGGTGTCATAACCCTCAGCCCGCATCTCTGACCAAACCTTGAAAATGGCTTCATAGTTCTGATCATATGTCAGACCGTTGGTTACATCAAAAAAAACAAAGTCTACTCCGGCGGAAGTAAGTTGCATGGCATGCTTGCGGATGACCCATTCGTCATTGGATTGGTAATAGCAGAAGTAGGGTTCTGCCCAATAGTGAGCTCGTCCAAGTGGTCCTGATTGCAGGACCTCGATGAGTTTTTTCGCCCCGCCCTCGTAGAAGGCCTTGGTGTGGTCATAGATGGCCAAAGAAGAATCACCGTTGTGCCACAAGAAATAGAAGATACCCACCTTCTTATCGGTAGCTGGTTTGGCCTCATAACCACTGACACGGCCTTCGTCATCTGCGCTGACCCAAGTATCTGATAAAATATCCTTGGAATTCATCATATTCGCATCCTTTGCTGTAAACTTCTTTTGTTTCACACCCGTGGCCTTGAAATCCTTGATCACCGAAACGTCGTGGCAGTTATGTGCCCAGAACTGGAAATATCCATTCTCGGGGATGGAGGCGGGCTTGTCGCTGACCGAAGGAGAATCCTCTCCGGGGGTGTAGAGATTGACATAACCATCCTCCAGCTTGACAATGGCAAAGGTTACACGGGTACCGCTGTCGTTGTCGCAGGACAGAGTAATGATGTCACTGTCCATGTCATCCTCAATGTAAAGCATACGCCCCTTGGAAAAGTCACATCCCTCCTCCTTGATGTCCATATAGGTCACGCCGGGCCATGCTCCCGTACGCAGGCCTACACCGTCCTTTCGCAGAGTCAGCCAGATACCCGGGTTGGCATGGGCGCCTAATTGATTCTTGCCGGTACGCAAGCCGATGAACATGCAAAGCCACTCACGAGAATTGGTAGCAGGGAGCTGCACATGGGCCTGATAGGTAGCCTTGCCGGACTCAAAGATTTTTGCCATCTCCAAACTGCGCAATTTATCCGCAGGGAAGGTGACAGTAGTTCCCTCGCATTCGACATCGTAAGCCACAAACTCGGGATCATTCGCCTCATATACATAGGTGAACTCCACGGGACCGGTGTCCTCCTCACCGTCAACTGTACCCGAAATTGCCAGTTCGGTGACATCAGCACCGGTTGCAGGCTTCCATTGGCTCCAGTCAAAGGAGGGATCGGTGTCTGGCTCCGTGTCAGGGACCGTCACCTCGACTGTGGTATTCTTAGTCTCCCCTTCCGTGTTTTCTGTAGTTGGAGTGGGGGGAGTACAGGCTACGAAACTCCCCAACATTAGAATAGCTAACAGAACAGACAAAAAGCGTTTTTTCATGATAGAACCTCCATGATGAAGAGAACCTCAAAAAATAAGTTCCCAACAAGAACTTTTGCGATCCAACAACGAAAATATGAAATTAGAGAGGCGAATCGCATTCCTGCCTTAATTTCGTCTAGTGATCGGAAGCCCCGAAAAATGAGGAATTCCCTGCGAAAGCGCACAATATCCGTCGGTAACCTCCTTTCCTTGTAACAAGTCAAAAAACTTCTTCTCAAATCACTTTTCAATAGAATTCTCGTGGTTTCTTTTTGTATATTATAGCACAAAGACATTGACATTCATATAGAAAACATGTATACTTGTTATATAAAAAATGGAGATTAACAAAAACTTCTAATACGCGTTTTCAAGTATCAATATAAAACAATATAAAACAATTAAAAATTTTATAGAGAATATGGGCTATACAAAACGCAAAAAAACAAAGATTCAAGAATTGCCGTGAAAGGATATACACACGAAAAAGCACTTGGATGAGTGCATATAGCGGAAACGCCGACGATATTACATAAATCATGAATTTCTCCTCCGCCTCATATCTTCCCTATTATTGCAAAAGAGAAACGGGAACAAAAAAACGTGAATTTTAGTTTTTCGAAAAATGCCAAACGAATAAACTATGATTTGTTCTCATCCATGCGTACTCAATCAATCTGCTTTATTAAAATATTGAGTATATCAGAACGCCACCGCCCCCGTCAAGGGGGAAAAAGTATCGCTGAAAATTCATAGAGCCGATTTGATTGACAGGTAACTGTCTTTCAGATCGGCTCTTTTTTCGTGATATGGCTGCAATACTTTTTCCTTTTTCCCTTGACGGCTTCGGTGGGTTCTGATGGTGGGAAGGTGTAAAGAGAGAATGGAGGAAAAGAATAGGTCGTGAAAAAGTTGTAATAGATTGTAAAAAATTGTGAAAACTTGGAATTGGTGGAACAGATGTGAAAGAGTTTAGGCCGGGTTGCTTGTTTTCACTTTCAAAACCTGTTATCATGCAAGCACATAGAAAAATCGTATAGCAGTGACAAGCCGCGATTTCCGCATAGGGACAGAGGTTGCACCAAGGGCGTAGTACGAATCCATCAGCCGTACTATGCCTTTTTTCTATGCTCAAAA
>JAGAIH010000292.1 GCA_017626655.1 Clostridia bacterium
CATTGGCAACCGAGCCATCGTGCCGAACAGTTCGATAAACCCCAATCCGAACATTCACGATCGCCCATACGATCCCCTCGGATCAAGGCGATCCTTGTTCGGCAATATACAGGATATGGTTGATCCCGGTGTCGGGGTCGGGAATATAGCGGATGACCAGATACTGCCCCTCACGGGTGACGGCGCCGCCGTTTTGCGCCTCCTTGCGGTAGCCGCGGAGGGTTAGGTCGGTATCGGTATAGGCGAAGGTGACGCCGTCCACGGTGAAGCTGTCCCCGCCCTTATCGGGGTACTCCGCGACCGTCAGGTCCTCCACGAAGCCGCAGACGGTGAGGTAGTCCCCCGCCTTGTAGCGGGTCTTCAGCGCGGTATAGTCGGCGACGTATGCGGCTCCCGACAGGAGGAACACCACGCCGCAGAGCAGGGCGATGCCCCGCAGAAACCATTTGACGCCCTTGGAACGGGACAGGTCCCGCCTGGCGGGGGATGTCAGATCCTTCCCCGCTCCCGAGGCGCGGTCCAGCCGACAGGACACCGCCCAGAAGCCGATCCCTACCAGAAGCGGGATCAGCAGGATGGGCAGATCTCCCCAACGGAAGTGCAGCTCATACAGTACGGTCTCCATGAAGCATCCTCCTTTTCGGTACGGTCTCTCACCTATACAGACGAAAAAACCCCTTCCGATCTTTCACGCGGCACCGCAAAATTTCATTATTGTACAGTATACTCCATTTCCCCCCGTTTGTCAAGTCCGGGACTGCCGAAAGGGGATCGGCGGTTGACATTTTTCCTCGTATATGGAAGCGTATACCGCCAAGCTCGGCCAAAGGAAGACCCGCGCTGCGCATGACCGCGCGCTCGCCTGCCTTTTGTCCCTCCTTCCGGCCCGTAGCCTCCTCGCCGCCTGCTTCCGCGCCATAATCACCGACACAGTCTTCATGGGTTAGGTCTCCTCCGCCTTCAAGTCTCCGGAGAGAAGCACCCAGCGGAGCATGGAGCAGCCGGCCAAGAAGCTGGCCAACCTTAAGGCGTGAGCCGATCGCCCAAGTTCCTTTCCATACACACAGCAAAACGCCTCAGACCGTGTGATGGCTCCGGGCGTTCTTTGTTGCTTTGTCAACATTTTTTGAAAATCCTGTGAACCCCCTTGCATTCTGTCGAATTTTGTGGTATAATATAAGTTGATAATTTTTGGCCACTTCATTATTGATGATAATATCACAAAAACGGAAGGATCTGACTATGAAAAAAATACTGCTTTGGACGTTGATTGCCACCACACTGATATCGCTGTTGAGTCTGGGCATCCTGTCGGCCGCCGCCGCGGAGCCCTTGACGGGATCCTGCGGCGACCAGGTCACCTGGACCCTGAATGCCGACACAGGCGAAATGCTCATCTCGGGCCAGGGTCCCATGACCGATTACGCTGTCACCAAGATGCCCCCCTGGATCTCCTCCTGCGGCTCCATCACCTCGGTGACCGTTGAGGAGGGTGTAACCTCCTTGAGCGCCTACGCCTTCCTGTACTGCAGCAATCTGACCGAGGTATCTCTTCCCGAAAGCCTGACCGCCATCGGAGCCAACGCGTTCTCCAACTGCGGTAAGCTGACCGAACTGCAAATCCCCGCAGGTGTCCGCCAGATCGGCCAGGGCGCGTTCCAGAATTGCTCCGCCTTGACCGAGTTGGTCATCCCCACGGGTGTGACCGAAATCCTCGCCTCCACCTTTTCGGGATGCTCCAAGCTGGTTCGCGTGGATCTCTCGGAAAGCGTCACCTCCATCGGTAGCAACGCCTTCATGAGCTGCGCCGCCCTGACCGACGTCAATCTTCCCGTAGGGCTGACCGCCATCGATTCCAAGGCCTTCGCCTACTGCTCCTCTCTGGAGACCATCACTCTCCCCTGTACCTTGACCACCCTGGGCGACAGTGTCTTCGCCAATACGGCCCTGCGTATGATCCTTTTTGAGGGCGCCCAGGACGAGTGGGACAACGTCACCGTTGGCGAGAACAACACCCTGCTGACCAGCATTCTCCTGATTCACCCCGGCCACCTCTTCAATCAGGAGATCGTGGACCCCGCCTACCTCCATGCCCCCGCCAGCTGTGTCAACGCCGCCTCCTACTACCGCACCTGCGCCTGCGGCGAGGTCGGTGACGAGACCTTCAGCCACGGCGAGCCCACCGGACACACGGGCGGAACCGCCACCTGTCGGGACCAGGCGATCTGCGAGGTCTGCGGGGAGGCCTACGGTGTTCTGGGATCCCACGTTCCCAATCGGGAGGCCACCTGTACCGAGGGCTTTGAGTGCGCGGTCTGCGGAATCCCGCTGAAGGATCCCCTGGGTCACGACTACGTCCCCACGGTAACCCCCCCTACCTGTACCGAGCCCGGCTTCACCACCCACGTCTGCTCCCGCTGTGAGGACACCTTCACCGACACCCCCACCGATCCCACAGGCCACACCGAGAGCGCCGCTCCCACCTGCACCGAGGATCAGATCTGTACCGTCTGTCAGGAGGTCCTGGCTGAGCGGCTGGGTCACGACTATATCCCCGAGATTACCCTGGCTCCCACTTGTACCGAGGCGGGCGTCCGTACCTACACCTGCTCCCGCTGTAGCGATACCTACGACGAGATCATTGACGCCACCGGCCATACGGAGGGAGCCCCCGCCACCTGTGAGACTTCCCAGATCTGTACCGTCTGCGGCCTCCTTCTGGTTGATGCCCTGGGTCATGATTTCCAAGCCGAAACCGTGGAGCCCACCTGCGCGACCCGCGGTTATACCGTTCACACCTGCTCCCGTTGCGCCTACACCTACCATGACAGCTTCGTGGACGCCAAGGGTCACGTCCCCGAAGGGGAAGCCACCTGTACGGAGCCTCAGCTCTGCGAGGTCTGCGGCGGGATTCTGACCGAGGCCCTCGGCCACGATTATACCCACACCGTCACCCAACCCACCTGCTCCGAGCAGGGCTTCACCGTCCATAGCTGCGTCCGCTGTGACCATGCCTACCGGGACACCTTCACCGAAGCCACGGGCCATACGCCCGGGGAGGAAGCCACCTGTACCGCCTCCCAGCTCTGCGTCACCTGCGGCGAGGTCCTGGTCGAAGCTTTGGGTCACAGCTACACCCAGACCGTCACCGATCCTACCTGTACCGAGCAGGGCTTCACCACCCACACCTGCTCCGACTGCGGTCACACCTATCGGGATGCCTTCACCGACGCCGTGGGTCATACCCCCGATAAGGATGTCACCTGTACACGCGATCAGCTCTGCGTCGTCTGCGGCGAGATTCTGGCCGAGGCTCCCGGTCATGAGTATACCGACACCGTAACCCAGCCCACCTGTACCGAACGGGGCTTCACCACCCACACCTGCTCCCGTTGCGCCTATGCCTACCAGGACAGCTTCACCGACGCCAAGTCCCACGTTCCCGGTGACGCGGCGACCTGCTCCCAGGCCCAGGTCTGCACCGCCTGCGGCGAGGTTCTGACCCCCGCCCGAGGACACGACTATACCCATGTCATCATCGCGCCCACCTGTACGACCAGGGGCTACACCACCCATACCTGCTCCCGTTGTAACCACACCTACCTGGACGCCTTCACCGACACCGCTCCCCATACCATCAAACAGGGCGCCAACTGTTATGAGCCTCAGTCCTGTTCGGTGTGCGGCGGTCTGATCAAGGAGGCTACAGGCCACGATTACCGATCCACCACCGTGGAGGCTACCTGTAGCAGCCAGGGCTACGTCAAGCACACCTGCATCCATTGCTCCGCCTCCTACATGGATAATTTCACCCCTGCCAAGGGTCACACCCCCGGGGAGGACGCCACCTGTACCGAGCCTCAGCTCTGCTCCGTCTGCCACAACATCATAGCTCCCGCCAAGGGTCACAGCTTTGATAAGATCGTCACCGCCCCCACCTGTACCGAAAGCGGCTACACCACCCACACCTGCGCCAATTGCCGGGTAGCCTTCGTGGACACCCCCACCGAGCCTACAGGCCACACTCCCGGCAAGGAAGCCTCCTGTCACGCACCTCAGACCTGCGACGTCTGTCAGACCATTCTGGCCGAGCGGCTGGAGCATACCTTTGAGGAAGCCCGCAACGAGCCTACCTGCACCGTAGACGGTCAGATCCTTGACGTCTGCTCCCTCTGCGGGTACAGCATCGTCCGCTCCATCATCCCCGCCACGGGACATACCGTGGGTGACTGGGTGTTGGACAACTATCCTGACGTGGGCGAGCCCGGGCGTCAGCACAAGTCCTGCGAGGTCTGCTCCGAGATGGTGGAGCATGAAACCTTCTGGACTCCCGAGCCTCCCGATTCTTCGGATGAGTCCGGCTCCGTCTCCGAGACTGTGACCGAGATGGAGGCAGAGGAGGAGGAAGAGGGCGGATGTCGCGTCACCGGAGGAAACATCGCCGTCATCATCATTGTGATCGTCGCCCTGAGCCTGCTGTGGTTTGTGGATATGCGACGCAGATAATAGACTGTACGGCAAACCTTTCCCTACAAAAAATCAGGGTATGCTCTAATGACATTGTCTTTGGAGCGTACCCTGTTTTTTCGTGGTGGAATTGCCGGTGGTGGGACTCTGAACCCCGCCGAGCAGAGCTCGGCATCAAGCTGCACTTAACAGAGTGGAATCGAGACGGTTACCGGCAGCTTGAAGTGGTTTCTTCACCCTCCATCATCATCAAAAACAGGGGATACCCCTTCGGAGTATCCCCTGTTTTTGGTGCCGGTGGTGGGACTCGAACCCACACGATGTCGCCATCAACGGATTTTGAGTCCGTCACGTCTGCCAATTCCATCACACCGGCGTATATTCGGCCGTCCTTACGGACAACGGATATATTGTATCATAGTTTGAACGAAAAGTCAAGTACCCCCGAGGATTTTCTCGGGGGGTTTTCTCAATTTTTGTTGTCGGGCTTGTATTCGATGAGATCTGCGATCCCACAGTTCAGGGCATCGCAGAATTTTTCCAGCAGGTAGCTATCGTATCGCACCACTTTGTTTTTATAGTATTTATCAACCACCTGAAAACTGATACCGGCCCGTTTGGCCAGCTCATAGCGTGTGATCTTATGCTTGTCAAGATATTCTTTGACGGTCAACCGAATCATGGTATCACCTCACTTCGGTATATATTTTAATAAATATATACCCTCTTGACAATTAGTGTGTTTGGTTATATAATTATATATACATATAACCGAACACTATAGGAGGCAATCACATGAAACTATTGATCGCGGGCTCCCGCTCCATCAAATCCTTCGACCTCTCTCCCTACGTGCCCGCCGACGCGGACCTCATCATCACGGGAGGCGCCCGGGGCATCGACACGCTGGCCGAGGCCTACGCGAGTGAGCGGGGCATCCCCACCTTGACCGTCAAGCCCTGCTACGAGCGTTACGGCCGCGCCGCCCCCATCCTGCGGGATGAGGAGATGGTGGACATGGCTGACGCGGTGCTGGTGATCTGGGACGGCGTGTCCCGCGGGAGCAAGCACACCGCCGACTATGCCCGCAAGAAGGGCAAGCTCCTGACGGTGGTGACAGCATGAAACGGATGGCATCAAAAAAGGTACTCTCCCATGGGAAAGTACCTTTCTTTTTATGCAGAGGGGGTCAGAGCCTTCTCCATGGCCGAGCCTGCGGCGGTGGTGTCGGCGGAGCTGAGGATCGAATACATGACGTAGCGGCCCATGACGTTGACGGTGGCGTAGTCCAGCTTGGGAAGCTCGTCGGGGTTGTAGGACTCCAGCAGACGCTTCATTTGCAGGGCCTTGGCGGCCAGGTAGTTCTCGCAGAAGGTCTTGACAGCCTTGGCATCCTTCTCGGACTTGCAGAGGAACACGCCCACCTCGTCAATGTTTATCTCGGAGTTTTCGGATACCACGATGCGGTACTCGGCTACCATCTCCAGGTAGTCGGCGTAGTCCTCGCCCCAGGAGGAGGGGGAGATGTAGTTCTCGCTGACCTGCCGCCAGCCGTCCTCCGCGGAGAGCGCGGCGGTCACGGCGTCGCAGACCTGGGCGGCGGTGAGATCGTCGCGGAAGCTGCCGCCGTCACAGGCGGTCAGGGGGAGGGCCAGGCAGAGCGCCAGGAGCAGGCAGAGGCGCGCGCGGAGGGTATATTTCATGGTCGATTCCTTTCTTTACACATCAGTCGGTGAGAGCGTGGGTGCGGATATACTCCAGGATGGCCACGTAGGCCTCCTTGCCCAGGTGGATGCCATCGGTGGAGTTGCAGTAGTTGGCCTTCAGACAGTTCTTGTCGTCCTTGAGGATGGACTGGGTATCCAGGTAGTGACAGCCGTTCTCGGCGGCGACGGCCTTGACCCACTTGTTGGCGGTGTCGATCTTGGTGTTATCCAGGGAGGGACAGCTCGCGGTCACGGGGAAGATGGACTGGAGGATGATCTCGGTCTTGGGGGAGGCCTTTTGGATGGCCTTGATGAGACCCGCGTAGCAGTCCTTGAACTCGGCCTCGCCCAGGTAGGACACGCCCCAGTCAGTACCCAGGGTGATGATCATGATCTCGGGCCGGGCCTTCCCAGCGGCCTCGGCCACCGTCATCTTCTCACCGGTGCCGGGGAAGATGATCTTGGCGGAGGTAACCTCGGAGTTGAGGTTCATCATGTTGTTCTCACAGCGCCAGACCTGCTTGGTATCGGTTCCCCCCGTCAGCACCTCGCGGTTGATGAGGTGGGCGGTGAGGGAATCACCCACGAAGATGATCTTGTCCTGGTAGGCGGTACCCGCGTCGGGGGTGAGGAGCAGGGTCACGCCGTCGTCCTCGGGGGGCTGGACAGGGTCACCCGATACGTCGGTGGTGGGGGTCTTATCAGGGTCCTTCACGGGCTTGCTTGAGGGCTTAGTGGCGATGAACACGATCGTGAGGATGAGGAGCAGAACCAGCATCCCCGCGATGGCGATGAGCAAAAGGCGGGTCAGTCTCTCGACCTGCTCGGTCTTGTGAGTATTGGGCATAGGAACCTCCCTGTTCTGTAGGAATTATTTGCGGTACTGGCTTTTGTAGGGCACGGTATCCCGCTTCTTTTGCCGGTCCTTGGCAGTGACGGCCGCGACGACCCCCATGACGATAGCGTAGAGAATGACCGCAGTCAGCAGGATGATTAGCACCTGCATTCCCGAGGGCTTGGTACGGAGCTGGTAGGGCAGGTAGCAGAAAAGGTAGAAACCGCCCAGGGTCGTGAGGGCGTGAAGACCTACCTTAGCCCCCGTGGAAAGCTTGTCCGAATGTCTCACCCAAGCCGCCAGGGTCAGGCAAAGACCGCAGGGCAGGAGCAAGAAAAAGCGAACGGTGTCCACGTAGGTCATGGTCAGGGAATCCGACGCGATAGCAGAGGTAACCAGCAGGATGAGGCAGAGGACGGTATAGCGGGCACAGGTACCCAGCCAGAGATTTTTCACGAAGGTAAGAGCCTTTGTAGTGTGAGCCTCGGAGTTGGTTTTATTCATGTGACGAAGTCCTTTCGGAATCAAATTGTATATTTATTATTATATCGTATTTACAGAGAGATTGCAAGGGGTATTTGTGAATTTTTCAAAGGAAATCCGTCACTGTCCCCGGAAGTTTTCAATTTTGCGCGTCAAAGACAAACCTTGTTCACAATTGTGTGGTACAATAGGTAAGATCAAGACTAACCCGAAAGGAGGAGGCCACCGTGTCCAAGCGATCCACCCCCGAGCAAGCGCCCGCTTCGGCGGAAAAATACCTGCCCACCATCCATACCCCCGCTGACCTGCGCGCCCTGCCCGCCGAGGCCATTCCTGCCCTCTGCGCCGAGATCCGTGAGACCCTGGTGGATACCGTCACCGAGAACGGCGGTCACCTGGCCTCCAATCTGGGCGCCGTGGAGCTGTCGGTGGCTATGCACCGGGTCTTCGATTGCCCCCGGGACCACTTCATCTTCGACGTAGGCCATCAGAGCTATGTCCATAAGCTCCTGACGGGGCGCTATGAGCAGTTCCCCACCCTCCGCAAGGGCGGCGGCCTTTCGGGCTTCACCAAGCGGAGCGAGAGCGAGTACGACTGCTTTGGCGCGGGGCATAGCTCTACCTCTTTGTCCGCCGCTCTGGGCTTTGCCCAAGGGGACCGCATGAGCGGCTCCGAGGCCTTCACCGTAGCCGTCATCGGTGACGGTGCCTTCACGGGCGGCATGATCCACGAAGCCCTGAACAACGTCACCCCCGGCCTGCGGCTCATCATCATCATCAACGAGAACGAGATGTCCATTTCCAAGAACATCGGCCGCTTCGCCACCCATATGGCGCGGCTCCGTCGGAAATCGGGCTACTTCAAGACCAAGAAGGGCATCTCCCGCTTCATCAAGAAGATCCCCCTGATCGGCGGCGGCCTCTTCCGCGCCATCCGCGACACCAAGAAGGCCTTCAAGAACGCCATGTACGGCAGTAACTACTTCGAGGATCTGGGCCTTTACTATCTGGGTCCCGCCGACGGCAACGACTACGAGGCTGTGGAGACCCTGCTCTCCGAGGCCAAGAAGCTGAACGACAGCGTGGTCATCCACCTCAAGACCCGCAAGGGCAAGGGCTACGCCCCCGCCGAGGCCGAGCCGGGCAAGTACCACGGTATGCCCCCCAAGGGAAGCGTCCCCGTGGAGAACTTCTCTCACCGCCTGGGAGAGATCCTCATCGAGGAGTCCGAAAAGGACGACCGCATCTGCGCCATCACCGCCGCCATGAGCGAGGGTACGGGCCTGGAATCCTTCCGCGAGGCTTGCCCCCACCGCTTCTTTGACGTAGGCATCGCCGAGGAGCACGCCCTGACCTTCGCCGCGGGACTGGCCGCCGACGGATACAAGCCCGTCACCGCCATCTACTCCTCCTTCATGCAGAGAGGCTATGACCAGATCATCCACGACATAGCCCTGCAAAAGCTCCCCGTCCTCATGTGCATCGACCGCGCGGGTCTGAACGGAGGGGACGGCCCCACCCACCACGGCATTTTCGACGTCTCCTTCCTGTCTGCCATCCCCAACCTCACCATCTATGCCCCCGTTACCTTCGCGGGGCTGGCGGTATCGGTGCGGAAAGCTCTGGCCGACGGAGTCCCCGCCGCCATCCGCTACCCCAACGGAGGAGAGGACGCCCGCCTGCGGGATACCTTCTACGCGGACGGCGCCCCCACCGACGTGGCGGTGCGGGAAAGCAACCCCGAAAACCACGCCATCCCCGCCGCCGTCATCATAACCCACGGCCGTATCACCCGCGAGGCCCTGACCGCCCGCGAGGCCCTGGCCGCTAAGGGAATTCCCGTGGGTATCCTCCTGTGCGAGTACCTCAAGCCCTACGGAAGGCTGGCCGACGAGATCGCCGCGAAGCTCCCCGCAGGCATTCCCCTGCTCTTTGCCGAGGAGGAGATCCGCGCAGGCGGCTTCGGCATGATGCTCACCGACGCCATGCGGCGAAACGGCTCCCTGGAGGGCCACCCCTACGCCATCCTGGCCACCGACGACAGCTTCGTCTCCCAGGACAAGCCCGAATCCATCCTCCACACCGCAGGGGTGGACGCCGAGGCCATGTGCCGCGAGATCAGACGGCTTTTGATGCAATAAAGCCAACAAGGCAAGGATTCTTTCCTTGCCTTGCTTTTTTGATGTGTGCACGGCAGGTAAGCGGGACTGTTCCCTGCCATAACATAACAATTTTTAAGAAACATCTGCCTTATGGAACTTGACTCCCCCCTGGATTTATGGTATAATTTGAAAAAATAAGCGAGGAGGCCCCCCATGAAGCTACGTGACATCCATCTTCGAGATCCCTTCATCTTCGCCGAAAACGGCGTCTACTACCTCTACGGCACCCGCCGCGGCCCCAGCACCAAGGTCATCCCCTGGCAGGGCCTGGACGTCTATACCTCCACCGACCTCATCGAGTGGAGCGAGCCCCGCGAGTGCTTCACCCGCCCCGCGGACTTCTGGTCGGATCGGGACTTCTTCGCCCCCGAGGTCTACCATTACGGCGACACCTACTATATGTTCGCCAGCTTCCGAGGCGGCAACATCACCCGCGCCTCCCAGATCCTGAAGAGCGACAGCCCCATGGGTCCCTTCCTGCCCTTCACCGACGGCCCCGTGACCCCCGTGGACTGGACCTGCCTGGACGCCACCTTCTACCTGGACGAGGAGGGCAAGCCCTGGACCGCCTTCTGTCACGAATGGACCCAGGTGGGTGACGGCACCATCGAGATCATGCCCCTGACGGCGGACCTGTCCGCCCCTGCGGGCGCGCCCGAGACCATCCTCCGCGCCAGCGGCGCCGCATGGTCCTACTCCCTGGTGGATCCCACCTCCCGCAATTACGTTACTGACGGACCCTTCTTCCGCAAGGGTAAGAACGGCAAGCTCTACATGCTCTGGTCGGGCTTCCACGCGGGTCCCCAGTACTGGTACGTCCAGGCCCTGGCCATCAGCGACAGCGGCAGCATCCACGGACCCTGGCGCCACGCCGATGACTTCATCTACGACGAGGACGGCGGCCACGGCATGATCTTCGACGGCTTTGACGGTCAGTTGTACCTCGTCCTTCACAGCACCAACGTCAACCCCAACGAGCGGCCCCGCCTCTTCAAGATCCGCGAGACCGACGACGGCTTTAAGATCGTGGAGCGGGTGGATACCTAAATGAAATAAGATCGGGTAGCCCTTTTGGGGACTATCCGATCTTTTTTTCATAGCGGGCGCTTCAGCGATGGCGATCATTGCCGGCTCCCCTGGGCCAGGGCGACGGCGCGGTAGGTTCCCTCGGTCTTCTCCCGCTCAGCCGCCCAGAGCGCGGCCTGGTACTCGTAGATCTCCGGCGGGATCTCAGGCTCCCCCGCCGCGAAGTTGGGCAGGAGCATATCCCCGGCGGCCTTGGGGTCGGTGCAGGCGGTGTCACTGCGCCATCGCTCCCGCTGGGCTTTGTCGCGGAGGTCGGGGATCGCCATGGGAATGCCCCCCGCCAGGATGGAGCGGTAGGCGAATAGGCCGGGAAGAAACATATCCAAGGCCTCGTAGACGTCGATGGTGTCGGCGGTGTCATCACCGAGGATCTTTTGGATGAAGTAGTACATGGAAAAGAAATCCGAGCCGCCGTGGCCGAAGCCCTCCACCTCGTCGGCGGGGGCGTGAACGGGGTAGCAGGCGCGGAGAGATCCCGTCTCATAGCCGCCGTCGTACTCGTCCTTGTTGATATAGAGCTTGCCCACGTAGCCGTCCTCGGCGTCCTCGCGACTGCACTCCATGCGGCCCTTGGAGCCGTAGACGGAATACCAGATGGAGGTCTTATAAAGATCGCCGTGGATGGACTTGATTATCCCGCCGTTCTCCAGAGTCACCATCTCGATGCCGAACTGGCCGCTCTTACAGCCCGTGCGGAGGCGGCGGGCGTTCCTTGTGCCCTCAAAGCCCACCACCGACACGGGGCGGAGGCCCGTTATGTGGAGGATAGGACCCAGAGAGTGGGTGCAGTAGAAGGTGGCGTAGCTATTGTTGCGCCAATGGTCGGGGTCCCCGTAGGCGATGGAGGGCCAAATGGGCTCACAGTTGTGGATATACTCCCCCTCGCCGTACTCGAATTCCCCGATCTCCCCCTGCTCGTAGAGCTTCTTCATCTCAATGGGGGCGGGCATGTAGCAGTAGTTCTCGCCGTAGGCGTAGACCAGGCCGCTCTCCTCCACCGCCTCCACCAGCTCCACCGCCTCCTTCATGTTCTGGACGGGCAGGACCTCGGAGAAGACGTGGAGCCCCCGCTTCAAACAGCGGATGGCAAAGGGGGCATGCTCGTTGGCGTAGTTGGCCAGCACCACGGCGTCCATATCGTGACGGATAAAGTCATCAAAGCGGTCGTAGAAGGCGATGTCCAACCCCTTGGCGGCGGCGCGCTGGGCATCCAGGGCCTCGGGGTCCTTGTCGCAGATGGCCACCACCTCGGCGTGGTCGGCTCGCTTGCAGTAGTTGATCATGCTGGTGCCTCGGTAGGCGCCCAGCACACCGATGCGGACTTTTTTCATGAGAGCCCCTTCCTTTCCCGCAGAATACGAAAGCCCGAGCCGTAAGACGGACCGCCCTTCGGTTTTATTATACCACAGCATCCGCCCTCGGTCTGTAGTCAATTTCCACATATTTGTGTAAAATAGTTATTCCGCGATTGACTTCTGTCCAAATATGTGCTATACTTGCCCTATCCAATCAAGGAGGCAGTACCATGGCAGAGCAGAACGTATGCCGCTTCGTTCCCCGTGAGATCAACGATCACAGCATCCATACCGTCCATTTCGTTTTGGAGACCAAGGAGCAGGTCTATACGGGCCTGCGGCTGAAGTCTCTCTATACCGTATATTTCGTGCTGCAAGGCACGGGAAAGCTCCACACACGAGGAGCAGTTCTGCCTCTGAGGCGGGGAGACGTGTTCTTCTCCTTTCCCGCTGAGCCCTTCGCCATTGAATCGGTGGCTGACTTCCGGTATCTGTACATCAGCTTCCTGGGAGCCCGCGGCAATCGGATCATGGACAAGCTGGGGATCTCGGTCAAGACTCCCCTGTACCCCGATTGCGAAGCGCTGGAGACCGCCTGGCTCCAGGGGCTGAACAGTCCCTCCGAGCTGTCGGACATCGCCAGCGAGGCGGTCCTGCTCCACACCTTCGCATACCTGGGCAGCCGACTGCCCGCGTTCTCCTCTCGGGAGGAGGGGCGGACGGATCTGATCTCCCTGATCCAGAAGTACGTGGACGAGCATTTCTCGGATCCCGACTTTTCCCTGGAACGGCTGGGGAGCGATCTCAAATACAACAAAAAGTACCTCTCCACGGTGTTCAAGCGCCACGTGGGGGTGGGAATCGTGGAGTATCTCCACATGGTCCGCATCCAGCACGCCTGCACCATGCTGAAGCAGGGCTTTACCAGCGTCAGCGATGTGGCTCTGCGGTGCGGGTATCCCGACGCCCAGTATTTCTCCAAGGTCTTCAAGCGGCGGATGTCCATCTCCCCCCGGGAGTACCTGGCCTCGGTCCGATCTGAGGACCGCCCCAAGCCCTGACAGACAAAGGATCCGATCTCCCTCACGGGAGCCTCGGATCCTTTTTGTGTGCGGAGGGCTGATGGCCTCGGTGGGAGATCAGTCCTTGGGGGCGTACAGATCGTTATAGTAGATATTGTTCTCCTCGGTCACCACGGGGCGGTAGGCATACATGAAAGGCGCATCACTGTAGCTTACCGGCTCGGTGGAGGGCTGGGAGGACATGATACGATGGTCGGAGCCGTGGTCATAGCGTAGGGTTGAGTTACCGTTGTAGGTTGAGGCCAGCATGAAGGTATGGAGGGGAAAGCCTTGGGCATGGGGACGGACAAATATGATGTCACCGGGCTGAAGGTCTTCCATTCGAGTGATCTTCTTGAAGCCCATCTCCTCACACCACTCGGGCATATTGGATACCACTCGCCCCTGCACCAAAGGCTGATCCGTAAAGCCGGCACGGTACAGAACCCAGTCCACCAAGCGATCACAGCTGGTGCGCAGGGGACGGTGGTTGATGCCGGGATTTGTACAGGAATCACCGTACTTGAAATTCATCTCGCGAGCGTACTCGGTAACGTAGTGCCCGTCTCGGAGGAGGTTGGATTGCAGGAGGGTGTAGGGGGTGTAGACGATCTCCCCCTTCTCGTTGGCTACACGATAGCCAAACTGCTTTTTGGAATCGCACCGCCGCTTGGCATTATCGAGGGAGGAAAAGGCATCCCCCAGCACGTTGTCCTCGGGGAGGTGGAGTCTGTCCTCATAGAGGCAGACGTAGAAGCCCTTTGGGACCTCGGGAACCGGAGCTGTCTCGCCCTTATCCTCAGCGATGTAGGCCTCAGCCTCGGCGCGGTCGGCGCAGAAGGCGATCTGCTGGATCAGGAAGGTATCCCCCGCCTCCACGTAGTTGGTGTAGTCCAGGCGGAAGCCGTCGTTGAAGCGCGTGGTCCAACCGCGGGTATCCTCGTCAGCCTCGAAGACGACGTACTGCCAGACCCGCTCCCCGAAGAACTCGGAGTCGCCACCATAGATCTGGGTCATGGAATACGCCGCCTTGGCGGATCTCCGATCCTCGGTGGCGTAGAACAGCTCAAAGGCACCGCCCCATTCGGCCTGTACCTTGAAGACGATGACCTTCTTCTCCTCGGGGGTAAAGGGGACGTAGGTCTTCCCGTCCTTGGAGGCAGGGTAGCCCGCCGCCTGGAACATTTTGCTCACGTCCCAAGGGATGCAGGGGTCTCTGGACTCACTGCGGGCGATGAATTGGACACCCTCGTCGTGATCCTCGGGGTAGGCTCCCGTTCCGCGGCGGAAGGCGATATTCAGCAACTCCTCGCTGAGGGCGGTCAGATCGATGCGGGTGGGATCGGGAATGAGGTAGGGGGACTCGGTCTCGGGCTCGGTGGGGACCTCCGTGGGCGCTTCGGTGGGCGCTTCGGTGGGAGCCTCGGTCTCCACGGTCTCGGGAGCCGTGCTCTCCCCGTCGGGAGGCGTAGACGGCTCGCCCGTACAGGCGGCGAGGGTCAGCAGGAGGGCGGCGAGCGCGATGGATATGAGCAGGTAGGTCTTCCGCATGGTGATACCATCCTTTCGTGTTTATGTCAAAAAGATTATACCATATCTCCTTCGGTGTTGTCAATGCCGTCCATTCAAATCGTGTATTTTAGTCTGTTTTTTCTGCCTTTTTGTCTCATTCTCTTGACAGATGTTTTCGATTGATTTATAATGAACCCGTACGGCCTTCATGCCGTACAATACACAACGCTTACGCGGAAAGGAAGTCCTCTATGCATACCGTTCCCAATTTCTCTTTCCAATACAGGAAAAAGCCCTTCAACCTGGCCGACGTCACCGTGACCACCACCGATTACGGCCGCCTCTACGAGTACGCCGACGGCCTGCGGGTGGAGCTGCATATCGAGGAATTCCCCGCCTACAACGCTATCTCCTGGAACCTTTGGTTCGAGAACAAGGGGGAGCATGACAGCGGCCTCATCTCGGATATCCTGGACTGCGACGCCACCTGGTGCTTCGCGGACGCCTCGGGCAAGACCCCGTCCCTCTCCCTCTTCAACACCGACGGCTGCGCCGGCTACGAGGCCTACCTGTACTCCGACCGCATCGCCGAGGAGTGTAAGGTCCACGAGACCAAGCTGGGCCTGGGCGCCTCCCGCTCCTTCCATCCCATGGGCGGCCGCTCCTCCAGCGGGCAGATGCCCTTCTTTGAGTTCTATACCCCCGGCCGCGGTCTCATGGCCGTCATCGGCTGGTCGGGCCAGTGGCACGCCCGCTTCGCCCACACCCAGGGGGATACCCTGGAGATCAAGAGCGGTCTGGAATACACCGCCTTCAAGCTCCATCCCGGTGAGCGCATCCGCACCTCCTCCATCCTCCTCATGGAGTTCGAGGGAACTCGGGTACAGGGCAGCAATCAGCTCCGCCGTCTCATCAAGAACGAGCTGTGTCCCTTCACCCCCGATCAGTTCCCCTTCGCCCTGGAGGGCATGGGCATGACCACCGAGCGCCACCTGTACCACCTGAACAAGTACCGCGAGCATGGCGTCAAGGCCGACTACTACTGGATCGACGCGGGCTGGTACGGCAAGGGCGGTACTCCCGGCGCGGGTGACTGGTACAAGGAGGTGGGCAACTGGCAGGTCCGCCCCGACGAGCATCCCGACGGGCTGAAGGACGTGGTGAAGACGGTCCACGACATGGGCATGAAGTTCCTCCTCTGGATGGAGCCCGAGCGGGCTTACCCCGGGACCGACCTGGCGGTACAGCATCCCGACTGGCTCTACCCCCTGGACGGCTTCTACCTCCTCCTCCGCCTGGAGAAGGACGAGGTGCGGGAGTACCTCTTTGACGTGATCTGCCGCTTCATCGACGAGCTGGACATCAAGTGCTTCCGTCAGGACTTCAACATGGAGCCTCTCCAGTCCTGGCGCATCACCGATGAGATGGACCGCGGCGGCATGAACGAGATCAAGTACATCATGAACCTCTACCGCCTGTGGGACGATCTCAGAGCCAAGTACCCCGATCTGGTCATCGACAACTGCGCCTCGGGCGGCCGCCGCATCGACGCCGAGTCCCTGCGGAGAGCCATCCCCATCTGGCGCACCGATGCCTTCTGCGAGGCCAACCTGGACGCCGACGCCATTCAGACCCAGATGTTCGGCTACAACCGCCTGGTTCCCTGCTCGGGCGGTGTTTGCAAGCAGCCCGGGGACACCTACGCCACCCGCAGCTCCTACGCCCCCGCCTACGTGGGCAGCTGGTGGTGGACCGACCGTCCCGACCGCCCCGAGCCCACCGCGGAGGTCTTCGCCTGGATGAAGGGGATGTGCGACGAGTACCGCTCCCTGCGCCACTTCTTCTCCTGCGACTTCTATCCCCTGGAGAACGGCGGCTGGAGCTACGCCCACGGCGGCTGGGCGGCCTACCGCTACGACCGCCCCGAGGAGGGAGACGGCATGGTCATGGTCTTCCGCCGCAGAGGCTCGAATTGCGTGACCTCCTGCTATCCTCTGGAGGGCCTGGATACCGAGGCGATCTATACCGTCACGGATATCGACACCAAGGAAACGTGGGAGATCCCCGGCAAGATCCTGGCGGAAGAGGGGCTGACCGTGACCATTCCTCACCAGTATGAGAGCAAGATCCTGCTCTACAAGATCAAGGCGTAAGGCGAAGACTCATCTATATCTTTCATGCAAAAAAGCACCGCCGAGCGGTGCTTTTTTGCGAGAGGACATGAGCTTACGGGAGAATATGTACGGCATCCCGCTCCGAGGGCGCGCATCCGAAAAAGCCCACGTAATTCCGATAGAAGGTGGTGTAATCCGAAAAGCCGCAGCGGGTACACACCGCCGTGGACCGCTCTCCCTCCGAGAGCATTTTCCGCGCCAGCATGAGGCGCTTTTCACGGATATACTTCAGGGGCGTCTGGTGCAGCTCCCGTTTGAACAGGCGGAACAGGTAGCTCTCGCTCACGTAGAGGCTGTCGGCGATCTGACCGATGTCCAGGGGGGAGCATAGATGCCGATTGACGTACCCCAGAAACTCCGAGATCAGAGGGGAGAGCTTCGCCCCTTCAGCAGTAGGGTTCATGTCCCCCGCTGTGTGCAGATTCAGAAACAACTCGGAGAGGAGATGGGGCAAAAGCCGCGAAAAGACCTCCTCGCTGCAGCTCAGGCGGTAGGCATCGCACCGACGGAACACATCCTCGGCCAGGGGATTGCCCGCCAGGCTCACTACCTCCAGGCCCTCGGGGATCAGCTCCACCCCCTCCACGCCATGGGCCTTGGGGTCAAACAGGATGTCGTACCGCTCGTAGCGGGCTTGCCCCTCGATGCGGATGAAATGGTAGCTCATGGGACGGATCAGGATGAGATCCCCCCGTTTCAGCTTGTATTTGCGGTCCTCGATGACGTGGCTGGCGTCCCCGTCCAGAAAGTAGATCAGCTCGTAGGCGTTGTGAGTGTGCATGGAATAGGCGTCGCAGGGTAAGTCCTCCGAGATCTCATGCTTGAAAAACACCCGGTCGGTGGTCTGGATATACTGGTGTACCATGGTATCCCCCCCTCTTTTCTTGGCTTCATTGTAGCATATATGTTCAGTTTTTGCAATAGGTTACGGCATTTTTCGCCATTTACTTTTCAAAAACTTTATTCTATAATAATGGTAAACGATCCCGCGCCTCACCTTGGGCGGAATTTTCGGGGAATCGCGATCAAACTGTAAAGGAGTCGGAATCATGAGAAAGCTGAACGTCGCCATCATCGGCCAGGGAAGAAGCGGAAAGGACATTCACGGTAGGTATTTCCGCAGTGAGGACAACACCCACTATACGGTCAAGTACGTGGTGGACGCGGACGAGTTCCGCCGCGGCGTGGCCGAGGAGATCTACCCCGGGTGCAGGACCTTTGCCCGTTACGAGGAGCTGTTCGCCTTGGAGGATATCGACCTGGTGGTCAACGCCTCCTACTCCGAGATGCACTACCCCATCACCAAGGAGCTTCTGCTCCGCGGCAAGAACGTCCTGGTGGAGAAGCCCTTCGGCCGCTCCCGCTACGAGTGCGACGAGCTGATGAAGATCGCGGGAGAGCAGGGCGTGACCCTGGCGGTGTTCCAGCAGACCTTCCTGGCTCCCTTCTATGAGTTCGTCTACGATACGGTCAAGTCGGGCAAGCTGGGGGAGATCAAGCAGATCGGCATCCGCTACAACGGCTTTGCCCGCCGCTGGGACTGGCAGACCCTCCAGAAGAAGTGCGCCGGCAGCACCTACAATACAGGCCCCCACCCCATCGGCATGGGTTTGGGATTCCTGGACTTCGATCCCAACGCCATGGTGGTGTACAGCCGCCTGGACACCGCCCTCACCAGCGGAGACGCCGACGACTACGCCAAGATCCTCATAGCCGCGCCCAACAAGCCTCTGATCGACATCGAGATCTCCTCCATCGACGCCTACTCGAGCTACAACATCAAGGTCCAGGGCACCAAGGGAACCCTCAAGGCCACCCCCGCCTCCTATGAGATGACCTACATCGTGGAGGGAGAGAACCCCGACCGCCCCGTGATCGAGGCGTCTCTGAAGGATGAGAACGGCAACCCCATCTACTGCGGGGAGTCCCTGGTCAAGCACGTGGAGGGAGAGGCCTTCAACGGCACCGCCTTCGATATCGGCACCGCCAGGATGTACGATCAGATCTACTACAAGATCACCGAGGGCAGACCCATGACCGTCACCCCCGAGATGGCGGCGGCGGTGATCTCGGTCATCGAGACGGTTCATGCTCAGAACCCTCTGCCCTTGAAGTATTGAGGTGAGAACTATGAAACGGATCGCCATACTGGGCTGTGAGAATTCTCACGCCAACGCGTTTCTGAAGTTTATCAAGGAAAAGGAAGAATTCTCTGACATAGAAGTCGTGGGCGTGTACAGCGACCAACGGGCGGCGGCGGAGAGGCTGCGGGAGCAGTTCGGTGTGCCCGTCCTGGAGGACTACGGCGAGGCCGTGGGAGGACTCGACGGCCTCATCATCACCGCCCGCCACGGAGATAACCACTACAAGTACGCAAAGCCCTATATCGACAGCGGCATCCCCATGTTCATCGACAAGCCCATCACCGTCAGCGAAGAGGAGGCTGTGGAGTTCATGCGCCGCCTTAAGGAGAAGAACACCCCCATTTCGGGCGGCTCTTCCCTGAAGCAGGACGTTTTCGTGAAGCAGTTGAAGCAATCGGCGGCGGACCGCGTTGGGGGAGCCACCCTCGGCGGCCTTGTCCGTGCGCCCTACCAGAAGGAGAACCCCTACGGGGGCTTCTACTTCTACGCCCAGCATCTGGTGGAGATGGTCTGCGAGATCTTCGGCCGCTTCCCTCTTTCGGTGACGGCCAAGGAAAACGGCAAGCAGATCCACGTCCTGTTCCACTATGAGGACTACGACTGCGTGGGCCTGTTCTGCGATAATAACTACTACTATTACGCCTCCCGCATGGCCGAGTCCGACGCGCAGAGCTTTATCATCCCCTCCACCGAGGATTGGTTCTACGAGGAATTCAAGGAATTCTACGGCCTCCTGTCGGGGGAGGCGCAAACGGTCACCTACGAGGAGTTCATCTCCCCCGTGTTCATTATGAACGCCATTCAGCGGTCCTTGGTCAGCGGCAAGGAGGAGGCTGTCGGTCGGGTCGAGCTGTAAGACCGCAAAAACCACACAAAGGAGTCGATCCCCATGAAAGCATATAAAAAGGACCTGCTGTCGGTCCAGATCCACGACACCCGTGCCGAGATGGGTGCCGCCGCCGCCAAGGATATCAAGGCCTGCATCCTGTCCCTTTTGGAGAAAAAGGAGACCATCAACATGATCTTCGCCGCCGCCCCCTCCCAGAACGAGGTGCTGTGGGGCTTGGCCACCGACAAAGAGATCCCCTGGCACCGCGTCAACGCCTTCCACATGGACGAGTACATCGGCCTTCCCGCCGACGCGCCCCAGGGCTTCGGCAACTTCTTGAAGGAGCATATCTTCGGGTTGGCCGACTTCAAGGAGGTCTTCTACATCGACATCACCGCAAAGGACGCCGAGGCCGAGTGCGACCGCTACGCCGCCCTGCTCCGTCAGTACCCCACCGACATCGTGGTCATGGGCATCGGGGAGAACGGTCACATCGCCTTCAACGACCCGCCCGTGGCGGACTTCCATGACCCCAAGGCGGTCAAGCCCGTGGCGCTGGACCCCATCTGCCGCAACCAGCAGGTCCACGACGGGTGCTTCGCCAGGCTGGAGGACGTCTCCGAGACCGCCATCACCCTGACCGTCCCCACCCTTTTCGCGGGGGATCACCTCTTCTGCATCGTCCCCGCCAAAACCAAGGCCGTGGCCGTCCGCGCCACCCTGTGCGGTGAGATCGGGGAGGCCTGCCCCGCCACAATCCTGCGCCGCCACAAGAGCGCCGTGCTGTATCTGGACGGCGACAGCAGCTCCCTTCTGTAACAGCTATGAAAAGAATCAAGTCTGACAAGATCATACTGGATGATCGTATCCTCGACGGATACGTATACTTTGAAAACGGCGTCATCACCGACGTGACCGCCGAGGAACGCCCCGCCAACGAGGTCTTTGACATGACGGGCTGTTACGTCAGCCCCGGCTTCATCGACATTCACACCCACGGCGGCGGCGGGTACCGCTTTGAGGGCAGTACCGAGGAGATCGTGAACGGGTGCAACTTCCACCTGCACCACGGCACCACCTCCATCTGCCCCACCGTGTCGGCCGCGCCCTTTGCCTCCATGGCAGAGTCAGCCCAACATATCCGAGCCGCCATGGCCGACCCGCGGGTCAAGGGCACCATCCTTGGCGTCCACATGGAGGGGCCCTACCTTTCGGCCAAGCAGGCAGGCGCCCAGTGTCCCACCCACATCACCCCGCCCATGGAGGAGGACTATCTGCCCTTCATCCGAGAGAACGCCGACGTGATCGCCCGCTGGACCTACGCGCCCGAAAACGATACCGACCAGATATTCGCCAAGACCTTGCAGGAGTACGGCATCGTTGCCTCCGCGGGGCATACCGACGCCATCTATGACGATATGCAGAGGGCCTATGAAAACGGTTGCGCCTTGGTGACCCACCTCTACTCCTGCACCTCCACCATCACCCGCGACCACGGCTTCCGTCGGCTGGGGGTCATTGAGACGGCGTACTTGATGGATGATATGTTCGTGGAGATCATCTGCGACGGCAAGCATCTGCCCCCCGAGCTGATCCGTCTCATCTACAAGATCAAGGGAGTCGACCGCATCGCCCTGGTCACCGACAGCCTGGCCCTGGCGGGCACCGAGCAGACCCACGGCTTCATGCAGGACACCGAGTTCATCATCGAGGACGGGGTCTGCAAGCTCATGGACCGCTCCGCCTTCGCGGGGAGCATCGCCACGGCGGACCGCTTGGTGCGGGTGGCCGTGAAGGAGGCGGGTATTTCCCTGCCCGATGCGGTGAAGATGATGACCCTGACCCCCGCGCGGATCATGGGGTTGACGAATAAAGGTCGACTCGCCGTCGGCATGGACGCGGACATCGCGGTCTTTGACGAGGATATCTGCGTCCAAGCGGTTTTCGCGAAGGGTGAAATGATCGGTATTGGATAAGCCCACTCTCCCAAGCATAGAAAAATGACCCCGACTAAAGCTGTCGGGGCCATTTCTTTATGGGGAAGGACCGATGCCGTTTTCTCAACGGGCAAGGCGTAGAGTCTTGCTCTCCCCCGCGGCCAAGGTCAGGCAACACCTCTCCGCGCCGCAGAGCAGAAGGCTCGTATCCATATCGCGGTGCGCGGTGACGGTCACTTCGACGGCTCCGTCCTCGGTCCACGCCACATCCACGGTACCCTCGGGGAAGACCAGGCCGCGGACAGAGCCGTGACCCAGCCGCGCGGGCAGGGCGGGCAGGATGGACAGGGCGTCCTTCTGGTAGCAGAAGACCATCTCCTGGAGGGCGTTGACGCTCCCGAAATCAGCGTCCAGCTGGACGAAGGCATCCCCATTCCATTCCAGGGTGATGCCCATGTTCCGCCAGTCGTTGTGTGTGGTCATCAAGGAATTCATGACCACGCTCTTGGTCATGACGTCCAGGCAGTCGATAGACCGTTCCCCCTCCCCCATGCGGGCGTAGATGGAGGCCATGTGGGCCAGGGACCAGCCCGACTGGGAGCCCAGCTTGCGAAGTCTCACCGCCTGCTTGAAGGCCTCGAAGAGGGCGGGCTGGCTGTGGGCGGTGACCTCGGAGCCGGGGAAGACGGGGTAGATGTGGGAGAGGTGGCGGTGGTGGTAGTTGTCCTTGATGTCGGGGTGCATCCACTCCTTCACAGCGCCGTCCTCGTTGAGCATATAGGGAGGGATCTTACCGAGCAGGGCGCGGAAGGTGTCCGCCTCGTCGGCGTAGAGGCCCGTGACCTCCATGCCCTCAAGGAGGTTGGTCAAGAGTTCCTTGAGGATGGCGAAGTCCATGGTGGCGTTCTGGGCTACCACCCCCGTGTGGCCCGCGGGGGTATTCTCGGGAGAGACGGCGGGGTAGAGGCGGATGTAGTCCCCGTCCTCCACGGCATAGTCCACGTAGAAGAGAGCGGCCTCCCGCATGAAGGGGAGGATCTCCTCACGCAGAAGGATTTCATCCTTGGTATAGAGGTAATACTCCCAGAAGTGGCGGCAGAGCCAGCCCGCGCAGCTGATCCAGTTGAGGATCACCGAGACAGGAACGCAGGGACCCGAGGCGCCGGGGGAGGTATAGGCCGAGATCCAGATGCCGCGGGTGCCGAACATCTGCCGCGCGCACTCACGGAGCTTCTCGGTCTTGGCGGTGTAGTAGCGGAGGAGGGGCGGGATGGCGTAGGAGAGACCTCCCGCCATGGTGTGCCAGTAGGTGATCTCCACGTTCTCGTTGGCTACGTACTGGCTCCAGGCCAGGTGATGGTCGCCGTGCCACAGGCCGTACAGAGGGACGGGGTAGCCCTTCTCCGAGGCCGCCGAGATGAACAGGTAGCGCCCGAAGCGCCACAGCCGTTCCAGAAGGGCGGGGGAGGCTTCGGCGTCGTAGGCCTCGTCCAGCAGCTCCTCGTTGGTGGCGTCGAAGTCCTCCTCGGGAGCCAGCTCCAGGGAAACGCCATCGTACAGGGGCTGATGGAGGGCGATATGATCCCGCAACAGCTCGTCGTAGGTCTTGCCCATGATGGCATCCAGGGAGCAGTCCGAGCCGTGGGAGCCGCAACGGATCAGGACGGTGTAGTCCGAGCCTGTCACCGTGATCGCCGAGCCGCTGACGACAGCGGTATAGTCACCCACAAACGCCACGCGGGCGGACGTGTACCCCTCGGCCGAGGCGCGGTACAGGCCGCTCTCGGTAGTCTCGGACTCTGCCGTCTCATTGTAGAGGTGGAAATCATAGGTGGCGGTAAAGGGTGCGTCGGCGGTCATACGCATCACCGTCACGTCGGCGGAGCGGGACACGAAGGCCTCGCGGCGGTAGTGACAGCCCTCCACGGTGAAGTCCACGAAGGCCTCCCCCGTCTGCATGTTCACCCCGCGGCGGTATTTCTTGAAGACCGTGGAGGGGGAGAAGGAAATCTCCAGCCGACCCACGGAATGGGGGCAGTCCACGGGGGTGGTCGCCCCCTTTTCCACCAGGGCGTGGGCAAGGTTCTCCTGATTGGCGGCGGCGTAGTCCCCTCTGTCCAGGGCCTCCCGCATCTCGCGGATGGCGTGGGTCACGTCGGGGATCGCGCGGTCGTAGCCCCCCTCCCACAGGTCGAAGCGGTTGAAGGTGATCTCCTCGCGGCCCACAGAGCCGGGGATGAGGATGCCCGTCAGGCCGTTGCCCAGGGGCAGGGCCTCCCGCCACAGCTCCTTGGCCCAGGAGGCGGGCTTTTTCAGGGTGTAGATGTGTCTGCTCATACTGTATCTCCTGTCTGTTGCCGCGCGGTGGCGCGGTGATTGTAGGGATTACGAATCCGTCTCCATTTTGGACATCTCCCTTTGAGCCATGACCAGGCCGTAGTAGATGCCGTGCTTTTCGATCAGCTCGTCGTGGGTGCCAACCTCGGCGATGCGGCCCTTGTCCAGCACCACCAGTCTGGTGGCGTTGCGGAGGGTGGAGAGGCGGTGGGCGATGGCGATGGTGGTGCGGTTGGCGGAGAGGTTGGCCAGGGCGTCCTGGATCTGCTTTTCGGTCTCGGTATCCAGGGAGGCGGTGGCCTCGTCCAGGATCAGGATACGGGGATTGTGGAGCAGGGCGCGGGCGATGGCCACTCTCTGGCGCTCGCCCCCCGACAGGCTGAAGCCCCGCTCGCCCACCTTGGTGTTGTAGCCGTCGGGGAGCCTGGTGATGAACTCGTGGCACCCCGCCAGCTTGGAGACGGCGATGATCTCGTCGCGGGAGGCCGAGGGCTTGGCGTAGGCGATGTTCTGGTAGATGGTACCCGAGAACAGGAAGGTCTCCTGGAGTACCACACCGATCTGGGAGCGAAGGGACTCCTGGGAGTAGTCGCGGATATCAATGCCGTCCACGCAGATACTGCCGTCCTCCACATCGTACATACGCATGATGAGGTTGATGAGGGTGGACTTACCCGTACCCGACTTCCCCACAAGACCGATGAACTCACCCGACTTGATGTGGATATCTACCTTGTGGAGTACCTCGCTTCCGCCCTCATAGCCGAAGGAGACGCGGTTGATGTCGATATCCCCCTTGATGGGACGGTCCACCGACTGCTCCCCATCCGAAATCTCCACCTGCTCGTCCAGGATCTCGAAGATCTTGTTGGAGGCGGTGAGGAAGTGCATGGTGTGTCTCGGGATGGCGGCGATAGTCCGCAGGGGGCCGTAGATCATGCCCGCGTAGGAGGAGAACAGGGACATCTCGCCCAGGGTCATCTGACCGCCCAGGATCTTGTTGCCCACGTAGTACAGGATGATGAACTCACCGAAGCCCACAAAGAACTGCAAGAAGGGCATGAGGATGCTCCACATACAGTCGGCCTTTTCGGTGACGCTTCGCTCCTCCGCGGCGGCGGACTCAAACCGCTCGGTCTCCCGACTCTCCATACCGAAGGCCTTGACCACGCGGATGCCCGAGAAGATGTCGTGGAGCACGGCGTTGGTCTTGGCGGAGCATTGCCATCTGCGGTGGTAGAGCTTACGCATGGAGCCCCAGAAGAGGCGGAAGGAGATCACCACGAAGGGGGTGGGAAGCATGACCAGGAGGAAGAGCCGCACGTCGTACACCAGCATGACGATGCCCACGGCGAGGAACAGAAGGAGTTGCTCCAGGAGACTGGGGAGGTAGTTGATGAGGAAGTTTTGCACCTGGGAGGTGTCCCCCGACACGCGGTTCATGAGGTCGCCCGCGGTGCGCCGGGAGATCTTGGCGATGGACAGCTTCTGGATCTTCTCAAAGAGCAGGTTCCGCAGATCCACGATCATGCGGTTGCTGGCGTTGATGAGCAGGTGGCTCTTGACCATGGACATCCCACGGATCACCAGCTGGACTCCCAGCATGGAGAGGATCACCAGCACAAAGGGAGTCAGCGCAATGCTCTCGGGGGCGGGACTCTTGATGTAGTCGTCCACCAGGATCTTGTTGATGTAGGGCAAAAAGAGGTTCAGACCGCTGACTACGAAGAACAGGGCCACCGAGCAGAACACGAAGCCCTTGTAGGGCTTGGCCATGTTCCAGAGCCGCTTGACCACCTTCTTCTTGCTGGCGCAGTGGACGCAGATGGTGGAGCCGGGGCGGTAGGGGCGGCCGCACTTGGGACAGCGGTTCGTGCCGTCCCCCTCTCCCTGCTTGAATTGCAATACCTTGCCGTCCTCCAGAAAGTAGTTCAGCCGCTTCAGGCTCTGAACGATCTGCCGCGAGGCACTCATGTCGCTTCGGCAGAGCAGATGCACCGAGCCGTCGGACTTTGACACGTAGGACACGAAAATACAGCCCACCCCCGAGTCGGTCTTGATCTCGGATATCTCGGAAAGAGGCATTGCAAGGGTGATCTCCCCGTCGGTCACCAGCCGCAGAGTGGTCCGATCGGCGTAGAGGATGCCGTCGCACCGCCCCTCGGGACGGTTTGGATCCAGGTTGAACTGAAATATACAAAGGGCATTTTCGGGGCAGGCCTCGGGGATGAGAGGCCTCAGCCTTTCATAGAGGTCAAGGGGTTGACCTCCGCCTTTTTTTCTGTCTGTGAACATTCGGAAAATGTCCTTTCTATTACAAATAAAGCTCGATACGGCGGTAGCTCTTGCGGTCCAGGGCGGCCACGCTCTCGATGACGAAGCGGTTGCCGTCCACGTCCAGGAGAATGAGGCTGTCCTCTCCCCGCTTGACGATGTTGCGGAAGGTATCCTGCATGGTAAAGTTCAGGACGCGGCCGTCGGTCAAAGTCACCCTCCAGTAGGAGAAGCCGTAGCGTTCCTTCAGCCCCTCAATGGAGGCCACGGTGGGGGCGTAGTACTTGCGCTCCAGCTCGGTCTTCAGGAGCGCGGCGGTTGCCTCATCGAAATCCGCGATATCGTAGATGAGTCCGACCTCCTTGCTGTCCTCCCCCATGACCGAGACGTAGCTCCACAGAAGCTCGAAGGGGAAATCTCTGTGGAGGAAAACGCGGTCGTGGGTCTTCTCCCCGTTCTCATCGGTATAGGTCATGGCCAGAAAGCCGTTTTTCATGAAGAATCTGGTATTGGCGGGATCCAAGCGTTGAATCTGCGCCGCCTTTTGCAGGGTGATCTCATTGACTGCCATGTGGTGTTTCCTTTCTCATTCGGTGATGCCCGCGTTCTTCAACGCCTCGGCCTGGAGGGTATACAGCTTTTTGTACACGCCCTCCTCCTTGTCCAAAAGCTCCTTATGGGTGCCTTCCTCGGCTACCTTGCCGTGCTCGATGACGATAAGCTTGTCGGCGTCCCGCAGGGTGGAGAGGCGGTGGGCGATCATGATGGTGGTCTTGCCGCGGGTGAGGACGCTGAGGGCGTTCTGGATCAGCTTCTCGGTCTCGGTGTCCATGGCCGCGGTGGCCTCGTCCAAAATCAGGATCTTGGGGTCCCGCAAAATGGCGCGGGCGATGGAGATCCGCTGGCGCTCGCCCCCCGACAGGTCCTTGTAGCCGAAGCCGATCCTGGTGTTGTAGCCATCGGGGAGACGGATGATGAAATCGTGGGCACCCGCGCACTTAGCGGCGCGGATGACGTCCTCGTAGGTGGCCTCGGGCTTGGCGTAGCGGATGTTATCCAGGATGGTGCCGATGAACAGGTAGGTCTCCTGGGAGACGATGGCGATGTTGTCGTAGAGGGCGGAGAAGGACAGGTCCTTCACGTTGATGCCATCGATCAGCACCTCGCCCTCGTCGCAGTCGTAGAGGCGGATGATGAGGTTGGCGATGGTGCTTTTCCCCGCGCCCGTGTGGCCTACGATGCCCAGGATATGGCCCTCCTCGATGGAAAAGCTGACATTGTCGATGATCTTGCGGTTCTTGGCGTAGGAGAAATCCACTCCCTTGAACTCCACGGAGCCCTTGATCTCCTCGGGGGTGATGGCATCCTCCCGTTCGGTGATGTCGGGCTTGGTGTCCAGGATCTCAAAGAGTCGTTGGAGGGCGTTGGAGGCTGAGGCCGTCCAGTCGATCATATTCGAGAAGAAGCCCATGGGGCTGTAGATCATGTTGACGTAGGCGGTGAAGGTCAGAAGCTCGCCGTAGGTGAAGTCCCCGTACCCCCGAATGACCATCCAGCCGCCCACGCCCAGGGCGATGATGTTACCGAGATACAGGATGATCCCCGCGAAGGGGTAGGAGTAGTTGTTGAACAGGGCCAGCTTGCGGTTGCTCATGGCCAGGCGAGAGCTGCTCCTGTGGAAGCGGTCGATCTCCTCCTCCTCCTTGGAGAAGGCCTTGACCACCCGCACGCCCGACAGGACGTCGGCGAGCAGGGAGTTCATGCCGCGGGCGCTGGAGTAGTTGCGGGCGTGGTACTTGGCGCTGGTGCGGTAGAACCTGCGGAGCACCAGGAAGAAGATGGGAATGGTGATGAGGGACAGGGCCGCCAACAGGGGGTTCATGGTGAACAGGATGACGCAGAGCACGGCCACCTGGACGATGTTGATGAGGAAGTAGGGGACGCCGTCGCAGAAGAAGCCGTAGATGGTGTTGGCGTCGTTGTTGACCTGGGTCATGAGTCCGCCTGTCTGCCGGCCGTTGAAGAAGCCCAGGGACAGCCGCTCGATGGCCCCGAAGATGGTCATTTTCAGGTCGAAGACCACTCTGGCCGAGATCTTGGAGGTGATGTAGCCGTTGACGACGTTGGCCAGCTGGGACACAAGCTTGGTCCCCACCACGATGGTGATGACCAGCAGAATCTGGCCATAGAACTTGCCCTCGATATCCAGGACCTCGTCGTAGAAGAAGCCGCTGGAGAAGTAGGGGGCCAGGATGCCCGTGGCGGTCAGCAGCACCAGGGAGGCGATCATGATGAAGAGGTAGGCCTTGTACTTCAGAAGGAAGACCGAGAAGCGTTGGAAGAGCTTGCCCTTCTCCATACAGCGGGGGCAGATCCTGCGGTTTCGGTCGGGGTACCGCATCCCGCACTTGGGACAGCACAGGCGGGCGGGATCGTCGTCGGGATCCACGGTGAAGCCCTGCTCGGTGAGCTCACCTCTCTGGAGCTTGCCCAGGTACTTGATGAACAGGAGGACGGAATTCTTGCAGAAGTTGGACATGGCGGTAAGGAATACGTACTCCCCGTCCCGGGTCTTGGCCGTAAGGCGAGCGCCCGACAGAAGCTCCTCCAGGAGGAAGTCCTTCAGCTCGGAGAGGGGGTATTCCCGCCAGTCGGTCTCGTTCCACACCCGGTCCAGCCCGCCCTTGGCGCGGTTCTCGCGGGAGACCAGCCCCACGGTCCCCGACAGGATATACAGGGTATCGGCGGTGGCGATCAGGTAGGTGTCGCAGTAGGTATGCCCGCGGTCCATATCGCAGTAGGCGGTCAGGTACACGGCATCCCACGCCACCCCCTTATCCGCTAGGGCTCCGCGTATGTGTACGGGGATCTTATCTATTTCAAACATAGGCGTGACAGCTCCTTTTTTGATTGATTCCGATGGTTCAGTCCAGTCCCATCATCTTGCGGAGAAGGCGCACCAGCTCCAGCCGCTCCTCCTCGGAGAGGTTGCTTGTCAGCTCGGCCTCCAGCTTCTCCCCCACCGCGTAAAGGGTGGGCTTCATGCCGTAGCCCGCCTCGGTGGGCTCAATGAAGCGGGAGTGGGGGTTGTCGGGGTTCTCCCGATACCGCACCAGGCCCTTCTTCTCCAGGTTCTGCAGGATGCCGATGGTCGTGGGATGGGACATGGAGAAGAACCGCTCCAGATCCACGGTGCGGACCCCTTGGCCGTCGTTCCGATACAGGTATTTCATGACTCGGTACTGGGAGTGGGTCAGATCGTACTCCTCCAGCTCGGCGTTGATGTTCTTATCGAATTCCAGCGCGGCCTTCTTGATCAGAATGGTGGCTTTGTTCGGTCCCATGTCGTTCTCCTTTGTGACTTCGTAGGATACGACCATTGTAGCACAGGATAGGGGAATTGTCAAGAGCCGTGCGGTTTATTTGCCCATTTTTGCGGTTGGATCCGATCAATAAAAAAGATCCGAACCAAACACAGGGTACTGCGGCCTGATCCTGTCGAGACATGACAACATTATGTAAAAAAAACACTTGCATTTGTTGACATTATGTGCTACAATAGGATCAGGGTGATGCCCCGCCGTGTCCATTCCGGCTCAGGTTTCCGCATCCCCAACGAGGCGAGGAGCGCATAGATCTTCTCTTTTCGTCATAAGCCGTCTATGGAAGATAGCCTCATGTGCGCGGTTGGCATTCGCTATCTCAAAAAACAATCGCGACAGCATCAAGGAGTATTCATGTTTATCATCTTCTCCAAGTACACGCTCCCCTCCATAGCCTGTATTTTGTTTTTGCTGACCTGCATAATTGTATGGCTGATCAAGATCTGTAAGAAAACGCCCTCTCAAAGAATCGAATTTATCCGCAAACTCAAAAAAGGAAATTGCGCCATCGTGTATTTGGCCGCGATTCCCCTGTACATATTCGGTTATCTGCACGCCGGCAAAGATTGGCTGGAGACGATCTTTGGGTCCATCAGCAAGACCATGACTTTGGTCGTATTGCGTTATGATACCACACCGATTCAAACGTTACTGGATCTTGATCCCGTATATATGTTTGCCGTTTACTTTTGCTTTGTCGTGGTGGCTATCCATGCCGTTCTATTTGTCTTTTCCCTGGCCTATCAAAGAGTCGGCGAAAAGTGGCGTGTAAAGTGTTGGTCCCGAAGCAGAAAGGAAAAGCTCTTGCTCGTGGGATTGAACTCGGAAAACCTCGCCATTTACAAATCGGAAAAGAAACGCAAGGCCTTGCTTCTGGATGATATTTCCGACAAAGAAAAAACCTCCCTGTTCGCAAAAAGAATCACTTACCTATCCAAGCACGCCGACGTCAACAGCAGGAAGCGCCGCAGAAGCAACTTTGAATCAAGAAATGAAATCGAAGACTACTGCTGCGAGCTATTTGAAAAAACGGCAACCCGTAAAAAGAGTTCCTGCGTGATCATCATCAATACGCAGGACGACGAGACCAATATCGCTCTCTGCCACAAGATCATCGCTTGCTCCGATCGGGTTTTCCGTGGGAAGGACAAGCAAGCCATCGCTCAAACAATCTCACGGGTGCAGGTATACGTTTTCGGCAAACCCGCCCACGAAACCGTATACGACAGCATCGTAGAATCCTCAAACGGCTGCATTCACTATCTGAACAAGTATCGCCAGATCGCCATTGACTTCATAAACAGATACCCTCTCACCCAATTCATGACCAGGAAGCAGCTCAACTACAAAACCTCCCTCCTGCGTGAAGGGATAAACGTCAACGTAGCTATGATCGGATTCGGCAAAACCAACCAGCAGATCTTCCTCACCTCCGTAGCCAATAACCAATTCATGACCGAGAAGGACGGGAAAATGGTTCTGAAGCCGATCAATTACCACATTTTTGACAAGCAAAACGCCGATAGCAACAAGAATCTGAATCATAGCTACCGCCGTTTCCAAAATGAATTCAAGGATGAGATCGAAAAGCAGCAGAATAGCGGAGGCGAACAGCCGTATCTACCCTTCCCTATGCTATCATCCACCATCACACCGCCTCACGTTCTGGATGTGAATGATCCCGAATTTTATGCCGAGATCCGCAATGCCCTTTTGGAAAAGAACAGCTTTAACTACATTGTTATTGCTTTCGGCACCGATCTTGAGAATCTGGACATGGCGCAAAAACTCCTTGTAAAAAAGCAAGAATGGGGGCTCAGTGACACCTACGTTTTCGTTAAGGTAAGAAGCGGTAACTGTTCGCACAAGATATTCCAAAGAGATGACTGTTTCCTGATTGGCGATGAAAAGCAGGTGGTCTATCATATCGACCGAATCGTCAACGATACCATCACAAGTATGGCGATGATGCGAAACAGAATCTACGCGCTGGAATATGAAATCACATCCAGACCCAACAAGATGCTTGTGGAACCTATTGAGCTGGTGTACGCGAGAGCCAATTGTGATTGGTACATAAAAAAGACCCAGACAGAGCGGGAATCCAATCTGTACGCCTGTCTCAGCCTACGCTCCAAGATGCATCTGATGGGCTTGGATTATATTCGGGCGGACGAGAAGGAGCCCAATAAGCCGCTGAGCGAGAAGCAGTACCTGAAGCATTATGCCGGCGACAATCCGCCGATTGTCACCGACGACGTGGCTGATGGCAAAGCAATCATTGAGTACGACACCAATTTCAAGGAATCACGCAGAAAGACCATGGCCATCTACGAGCACTACCGCTGGAACTCCTTCATGTTCAGCAAGGGATTTGTCCCTGCCAGCAAGGCGGAAATCCGAGCCGATACCAAGCAGAACGGAAAAGATTATTCCTTACGCAGGCACGGAAATCTGACAACCTTTGAGGGCTTGGTGGAATTCAGAAGACTGATTGCTGCGCGAGACAAGCGGGAAGAGTGTGAAACCGACGTGATCAAGTACGATTATCAGATTCTGGATGACGCTTACTGGTTGCTGACCCGGAATAATTTCCAGATCGTGAACAGAGGGAAATAATCAGCCTTTGCGGTTTGGATTCATATCTGTCTGTAGCTTCGCGAACACACTTTTCCGTCAAGTCGCATCGGAACACCGATCGAACGTGATCATGCCTTTTGACGCGCCAAAAGGTCAAATGATCGCAGGATCCGCCGGATAGCCCACCCTGATTTCCTGATAACCCGGTGCGTCCGCAGCCGTTCCGGTTCGTTGCCGCGCGTAGCCCCTTCTGTCTCTGCGCCCTTACGGGGAAGCGCCCGTCTTTGAAAGTTTTCATCTTCGGGTACTGTCCGGGCGAAATTTTGGGCTGAGTCATTAACTCCCCCCTAAATCAAAAAAAGGGGTTGCTTCATAGCATGAACAAATTGTGAACGCTATGTGCAACCATAACAAAAAACCAAGGTCAAATCAGTCGATTGATCTTGGTTTTTTGTTGCTCTTTTACAGATGAAAAGTCAAATAATTCAAGAGGTGATCGAGGATCTGTTTTACCAAAACCGCACGAAAAAAGAAAGAATTGCTCCCGAGTTGTTCCCTTTGAACGCTTCTTAGTCCAATTCTCCATAACTAAATACTATTTCAAAAAGCAAGGATTTTGACCATCCTTCTTTTGCTATACTCTTTTTCCCTTTTTCGGGGCTTTTTCTTTTGTTTGGGCTTAAACTTGTAGACTTGCATTGCAAAGGGCTGAATCATTCGCTTATTGAAAAGCTTTTGACTCAGCCCCATTTTTGAGCGAAGATGGGGGAAGGCCATTCATGTACACAACACCCTATACTCCTTAAGATGGCTATATGATATCACAGCAAGCCTTCCCTGTCAACCGTTTCCCATCAACGCCTCCGCGACCGACGCGCTCTGCTCAGGGCATCCCCCGCTGTGTGTAGCACGGCGATCAGGCCTCCGTAACCTCGTCTGCCCTGACCGTATCACACCCATCCGCAAGCCCCTGGCTCACGACGGTCAGCCGCACCGTACCGGGTCGGTCGGCCATGACGATGGCGACGGCGCGGCCCTCGTAGGCGTGGCAGGTGTCCGAGCCGTACTGATCGTCGTTGGCGGGGTCGCCGCTGAAGATGCCCATGAGCTTCCCGCCCTCCACGGATGCGCGGAGCAGGGGCTTTTGGTCGGGCACGCGGTGGCCGTTCGCATCCGCTATGGTGACGTCGAAGTAGCACAGATCCCTGGCATCCGCGCGGATGGCGGGTGTCTCGGCCTCCACCAGCACTTGGGTGGGCTTGCCGACGGTATGCAGGAAGGAGGCCCCGCAGATCTCGCCGTTTTTGTAGGCCGTGACCGCCAGCTCGCCCTTTTCATAGGGGACCTCCAGTCGGGCGGTGGCCTCCACGGGGGTGCTTCTTCCCACCTCCCGACCGTTCAGGTACCAGACGATCTCGTCCGCGTCGGTATAGACCTCGCAGGGGACGGGCTTGCCGATATACGCATCATCAAAGGTCCAGGAGTCCTGCACGTCCCGCCAATGCCAGCCCGTTCCCGTAAAGCCCTCGCCGTAATGCTCGGGATGGGTGGTGAAGAGGCGGGGCTCGGTGCCGCCGATCCAGACCGCCTCGCGGAAGTAGGACTGGGGCCTTCTGTAGCCGCAGAGGTCGAAGTCACCCTGATAGCAGGCGCGCCAGGGGTACGCCGCGATGCCGATTCCCTCCACCCGTCCGTCCCGCTCCCAGAGGTATTTGCCCATGCCCGCCTCGCCCAGATTGTCGTAGGCGGTCCAGGTAAAGTCTCCGATCACGTGGTCATTCTCCAGCGTGGCCTTCCAGGACTTATAGAAATTCAAGACCTGGGTCTCGGAGCCCCAGATCACCCGCTTGGGGTAGGTCTCGTGATCCTTGGCGTAGCGGAAGAAGAGGTAATTGTAGCCGCAGAGATCCAGCGGAGCCAGAAAGCCCTCGGTCCGCTCACCCCAGACGCTCTGGTCGATGTTGGGGAAGACCGCCGTTGTCACAGGGCGGGTGACATCGTACTTTCGTATTTCATTCGCCAGCCGCGCGGCCCAGATGTCCCCGTCGGTCAGGCCGTCGCTCTCAAAGATCTCGTTGCCGATGGAATAGGACAGCACGCAGGGGTGGTTGCGGTCCCGCAGGACCATGGCGGCGATATCCCTTGCCCACCAATCGTCAAACCACACGTGGTAGTTGAGGACTCCGCCCTTCTCTCTCCGCCAGCAGTCGAAGGCCTCGTCCATGACGATCATACCCAGCTCGTCGCAGATCTCGAGCAGGTTGAGGGAGGGGGGATTGTGGGCGATGCGGACCGCGTTGAAGCCCGCCTTTTTCAGCAGGGTCAGCTTTCTGCGGCAGGCCGCGGGGTAGTCCGCCGCGCCCAGGAGGCCGTGATCGTGGTGGATACAGCCGCCGCGGAGCTTCATGGGCTTGCCGTTGAGGCGGAGGCCCCGCTCGGCGTCCATCTCAAAGACACGCACGCCGAATACCGTTTCGTCGGTGTCCTTCTCGGCGCCGTTCTCGGTGACCGTAGCCCGCAGGGTGTAGAGGTAGGGGTCCTCGGTATCCCACAGACGGGCGTTGGGCAGGGACAGCTCAAACTCCACCTTGGTCTTCCCCTCGGCGGTCACGCGGACGCCCTTGGCATTGCATACGACGGTGTTGTCCCCGTCGAGGACCGCCACCGAGACCGTCACCTCGGCATCCCGATCCGCGCTGATCTCATAGGTAGCCCTCACGGTATCGGTGGTAGGGGTGCGGACGAACTTGTCCCACGGCTCGATGCGGATATCGCCCCCCTGCCACAGGAATACGTCGCGGTACAGACCCGCCCCCGAATACCAGCGGGTGGATGGCTGGAGACCGCGGGTCACAATGTCCAGGGTGTTGTTCTCCCCGAACTTGATATACGGGGTCAGATCCACCAGAAAGGGGGTATAGCCGTGGGGGTGGGTGACCAGTGCGTAGCCGTTACAGTATACCGTGGCGCACATATACGCGCCGTCCACGTCCAGGACGTAGCGGCTCGCGGAGGCGTCCACGGTCAGGTCCTTGTGATACCGACCCGTACCGCCCACAAAGTAGCCGTTATCGCCGCCGCCCTCGGCGTGGGGATCCCGGGGGGCTGTTACCGAATAGTCGTTGGGCAGGTCCACGGTGCCGTGGTAGTGGGGGGCGTGGAGGATCCAGCCCTTGGAGATGCAGATCTTTTTCATAGGACTCCTTTCGGCGGGGGTGGTTTCCCGCTGATCCATGTATTCTTTTTTTAAAGCTCCCTCCCCTGAAAGCAGAGGAGCGATTCCCTTCCGAAGAAGGCAGAAAGGTTGATTCCCGCCGCCTTTCCGATACCGATCCAATACAAGAAATCGTGACGCGCTCTTACGCGCGGTCCGCCAGGGTGTTTTCACACCGTTATGGCTCGGGCAGCTGACACCGCACGGCGCCGCCGCGGCCCCGGGCGCGGAATTCGGTGGCAAGGGTTGGAGCTCCGAGGCATCCGAGGCGCCGGGACATCGCATCGCCCGGCCTACCGCTATGATTATACCATACAGCAAGAGGAATCGCAATACTTTTTGTGTTTTTTTGCGATATCAATCAATTCTTGCGGCGACTTCGAGCGGTTCCCCATACCCCCAATCAAGCCGCGATACCCTGATCCGATTGACGCCCTGGGTGCGGGCAAGGTACGATCTGCTTGAATCGTATAGCATAGCCACAGGATTCTTTCCGAATTTTCTCTGCGTTTATGCGAAAGCTCCCCCACCCTTGCGGGCGGGGGAGCGGCTCCCGTTCAGAAAGGAGTGGCGAATTCATTCAAAGGAGAAGGGCCGTAGAATCAGCGTCCGAAACGCAACGAGCTCGGCGCGGTCAAGCCGTTCTGTCCAGCTCGGCGTCGTACTTCTGCGCGGCCTCCTCGGTGTCGAAGAACGCGACGTACTCGATGTCGAAGTAATCGGTCGCCTGGCCCAGGTATACATCCGAATTCTCGTAGATGCTGAAGCGGCCGTAGGTGATGAGGTCGTTGCTCAGGGCAGGCAGAGCCGTATGGACGTCAATAATCATCAGATGCCAGTTCCCGTCCTCGTTCCAGTCCACGTCGATGAGATCGTCCACGTTGTTCCAGCACTCACCGACACCCATGAGAAGACGGCCGGTGGCGGGAATGTTCGTGCGGTAGGAGATGGCCATATAGCGGCCGATCTTGGTCTCGTTGTGGGTCTCGTTAATGACGAAATAAGGATCCCAGTTCGAGACGCGGATGCGGGCAAAGTTTCTGCCGTCCTCCACCGTCATAGTGGAGGACACGATATCCCAGCAATGCCATGCATCGCCGGCCATGGAGGCCCAGGCGGACAACTGCTCGGCCGTTGCAAGATATGCGGGGGCATCGGGGTCTACGGGCTCAGCGGTATGCGTTCTGTCTACCTCGGCATCGTACTTCTGCGCGGCCTCTTCGGTGTCGAAGAATGCAATATACTCGATGTCAAAGTAATCGGTCGCCTTGCCCAGGTATGCATCCGAATTCTCGTAGATGCTGAAGCGGCCGTAGGTGATCAGGTCGTTGCTCAGGGCGGGCAGAGCCGTATGGACGTCAACGATCATCAGATGCCAGTTCCCGTCCTCGTTCCAGTCCACGTCGATGAGATCGTCCACGTTGTTCCAGCACTCTCCGACACCCATGAGCAGGCGGCCGGTGGCGGGAATGTTCGTGCGGTAGGAGATGGCCATGTAGCGGCCGATATGAGTCTCGTTATGGGTCTCGTTGATGACGAAATAGGGATCCCAGTTCGAGACGCGGATGCGGGCAAAGCTTCTGCCGTCCTCCACCGTCATGGTGGAAGACACGATATCCCAGCAATGCCATGCGTCGCCGGCCATGGAGGCCCAGGCGGACAGCTGCTCGGGCTTGGCCAGATAGGCGGGAGCGTTAACATCGGGAACAACGCTGTCAGGGTCGGTCTCGCCGCAAACCGAGCAGGCACCGTCCACGTAGGAGTGACCCAACGCGGCAACCTCGTCAGCGACGTAGCTGTCGCCGCAAGCACAGGTGTAGGTGGTGTAACCGGCCTCGGTACAGGTGGGGGCGGTGACCACAGCCTCATGGCTATGCTCATGGGCGACGAGCTTCACGGTAAACTCGTTGAGGCAGACCTCGTAGCCGTCGGCGTCCTTGTAGAGCACCCGGACCGTATTCTCTCCGCCAAGACCGGCGAGGGGAATGGCGATCTTCATTCTGTGACCGCTGTCAGCGCCGATATTCTGAGCGGCGGCGATGATACCCTCGTGGTCAGCGCCCACAAAGGCAAAATCCGAATTGTAAACAGCGGGACCGCCGTTGATCCGATAGCCGAATTGACCCAGCTCGCCGTAGTAGCCGACCCAGCCCCAGTAGGTCAGGGTATCCGCGGTGACGGCGGACAGGTCCGCAATAAGATCCCAATCGGCGGACTTGCCGGGCTCAAAGATATTCTCGGGACCGTTGCCCGCGTCGCCCGTGCCCGTATAGAGCTGGTCGAAGGACTGGTGAACGACGATGGACTGGTCCTCGTTCCACATGGGAACTCTGTGCATCTCCTCGTCATACTTCTCGGCTGCCTCGTCCGAGTTGAAGAAGGCAACGTACTCGATATCGAAGTAATCCTCGGGCTTTGCCTCGTAGCCGTTGTAATGCTCGTAGATGCTGAAGCGGCCGTAGTTGATGATGTCACCGGTAAAGGCGGTGATGTCTGTCTTGAGCAGATCGATGATGACCAGGTTCCAGTTCTCGTCCTCGTTCCAATCCACGTACACGATGTCGTTCTGACCGTTCCAGCAAGTGCCGTAGCCCAGGAACATGGTGCCGAACGTCGTGATATTCGTGCGGTAAGAGATGGCCATGTAGCGGCCGATCTGACGGTCAACGATGCTCTCGGTGATGACGAAATAGGGATCGGGACCGTTGGAGATCATGCGGGCAAAGGTTCTGGTGCCCTCGCTCATGACCTCGGGGACCTCCAGGTGCATCATGTACCACGCGTCGCCCGTCTGAGAGGCATAATCGGCCAGGATCACACTGCCGACCGCATAGACGGGGGCGTCCGGATCTGCAACGGGAGGCTCCGTGGGGTTATCGGTGGGGGCCTCGGTAGGAGCTTCGGTCACGTCGGGCTCCTTCGTGGGCTCTTCCGTGGGTGCCTCGGTCACGTCGGGCTCCTCGGTAGGCTCCTCCGTAGGCTCCTCCGTAGGCTCCTCGGTGGGCGCGTCGGTCACAGAATCTTCAACTGTCACGCTCTCGCCTGAGGTCTCTTCGCCGGGGTCCTTATCGGTACAAGCGACAAAGGCCAGGGTCAGGACCAGCAGGATCGAGACAAAGATCAAAAGCTTTTTCATTTCTTTTCTCCTTTTCGTTCTTATATTTTAACGGATCGACCGTTGTCTGCTCAATCCATTATTTCAGATCATTCCTTCGATTCGGAAGCAACGTCCATCTCGGGGATCACGGCGTCCGAAAATTCGCTGACGATGACCGAATCAAAGCAGACCGTACCTGCGCGGACAGCCAAGCCGCCTTGCGTGAAGCAATCGCTGTCGATCAACGTATCCGTCAAGGTGTCGGTCCTGCCATCCTTCAACGTGATCTTGGCGGTCTTGGCAAAACCAGTCGCAGGCGAGATCTGACTGAAAACGTCGTAGGATACGTTTCCGCTCAATTCCACGGTCGCGTAGGTCACGCCGTCCACAATGACGTATACCGTATCGCCGCTATCCGCCAGGGTGAGCTCTGCACCGTTACAAGGAATCTCGTAGGATACGTTTTGGATGTGGGTACCGGCGGCCCGATCGTAGACCTTCAGCACCAGCTCCAAGATTCCCTTCTCGATCCTCGCGTAGATACCCGCGCCTCCAATGCCGTCGGCTGAGCCGTCCTTTTCAAAATAGGACGAGACGTGGGGAGCGGGCGCGTCCTTCGCCACGACGGCATGGGCGCCGCGCACGAAAGCGTACCAGGTATCCTCACAGCCATCCGTGAAACGGTAGGTCATGGCATACGCACCGTTCAGATCCGTATACATCTCGGATCGGCCGTCCAGTATGTAGGAGGATGCCGAGGTTCCCTTACTGCTGAAATTCAGTCCCAGGGTGAAGAAGCTTGCCAGATCCGTGTTGCCCAAGGCGATTCCCGTAGCGTTCGACGCAAAGTCCGAGGTAAATGACAGCTTGCTGTTGGATGCGGCGGAACAGTAGAACTCCCAATCGCCCTTCAGCGCCAGATGCGGGTCTCCGCCCGCGCACTCGACGTACTCAACGCGGATGCGGTGGTATCCTTGACTCAGAATCATGCTGCCCTGAGCAGATTTTTCGGCTTTGGGAGCATCCTTATCGTAGGAACCGTCGATCACCAAACGGCCGTCCACCAAGAGCTTGACACCGTCGCCGTAAGACAGGTCGAACTCATACCGACGGCTTTCACTGACCAGAATATAGCCTTCAAAAACCGCCGCGATATCCTTGTCCTGCGGCAGCTCCTCTACCGTCAAGCCGTCCACGACTCTACTGCCGCCCCAAAGGGTATCAATGAGTCTGAAATCCGGTTGCGCGGGATAATTTTCGGGCAAGAGATAGAAGGACATCTCCAGGCCTTCGACCAGCTCCGCCTTGACCTCATCGGAAAGCTCCAGCCCCGGCATACCGTCAATGATATCTCCCTCGCGGGCGGGGAGGATGGTCTCCCCTTTGCCCGTATAGGCAATGGCCAGGTTGGCCGCGTAGTTATTGCGGCGCTCGGGGGCGCTGTCGCCCGTGGTGAACCAGGACTCCAGGTCGTAGATATCGGTGATGTTATCCATCCAATGGAAGTTGACCTGCGCCCGATCCCCTGTCAGCCCCAGTAGGGAGCGGGGGATGGTCACGGTCAGGCGGTCGCCCTTCACGGCGTAGGCCACGGTGCCGATCTCCTGCCACACGCCGTCCTTGTAGGCGCAGAGGGTGGTGACGGTGTCAGACACGACCTCATAGTTGACGAAGAAGTCGTAGCCCTCCCAGCCCGTGGTCTTGTCGTTGTCGGCGTCGATGAAGAGGAGCATCCAGTTCGTATCCTTGTGGGAGGTCAGCTCCTTCGCGGCACGGGCGTAGAGGTAGAGATTCCCGCCGTCAGCCGTGATGCGGGACTCCACGATGTCGTTACGGCCCGTGGTGTTGACGTATCGGATCTTTCCGGTGGTATCCGCATGATCGCGGTGGGTCGTGTCGCCTGCGAAATCCGTGTACACGGGGCAGACGGTTTCCCATTTTTCAAACACCTCCCCGTCCGTCTCGGTCATGGTGTTGGCGCCCGACGCGCCGTCAGCGGGGAGGACCCCCTTGAAGCGTCGGATGATGGAGCACATCTGGTAGAAGTAGTTGTCGGTGAAGCCCCCCTTCATGGGCTCGATATCGCGGGAGAACTCGGCGTTGAACTGATCCACGAAGCCCGTGTCGGTGGCTCGGTCGGCGGGATCGGTAAAGTTCTGGGCCACCCACTCGTTCCAGCGGGAGATCAGCAATACCTGGCACTCGGGATTCTTCTCCATGAGCTGATTGAAGGCGTCCTCAAACACGAGGCCCTGACCCATGGTATCTGTCTCCAAAAAGGCATCCAGGTACGATTTAGCCGACAGACTGCCGCTGCGGCCCTGCCCGAAGTTGGCAAAGCCCGCGCATCCGATCCCCGCACACTCAGCCCGGGTGCGCTTGTCCGTATAGCCATAGCCATAGCCGAAATTGACGATGTTGTTGTCACACCAGTACAGCTTGCTGGCGCGAGCGTCGGGCATGACCCAGGCCTTGCGGAAGGTGAGCTTATCCTTGTAGTATTCGTCCTCCAGGATGGGGAAGGAGCCGTCGTCCAGGCACTTGACGAGGGCCAGGGGCTTGCCCTCCCAATGGAACCAGAGATCCCGGTACTTTTCTTCGGTCATGAACCGCTCGTAGAACCGGCCCGTGTCCCCGTGGCCGGGGGTGGCGGTACCGAAGCACCAGGGTACCAGATAGGGGGTCATCTGTCCCTCGGCGCGCATCTGCACGCAGGTGTCCAGAAAGACCTCCATGGCGTCCTCGTAGAGGTAGCCGTTGGTCAGGTCAAAGTACAAAAAGTCGATGCCCGCCATGGCAAAGTAGTACAGATCGCGGCGGATCTGCCAGACGTCATCCGCACGGTGGTAGCCCGTCTCGGGCTCGGTCCACCAGCAGAATCCCCAGCGGGGGCCAAAGTCGGGATTGTAGGGATTGACGGCCATGACCTTGGAATTATCCACGTCACAGGTGGAGCCTACCGTCCAGAGGGAGTAGAACAGGCCTACGTACTTCCCTTCCTTGGGCAGTCCCGCCTCGCTTGACATAGGCAGGACGCGGCCCAGGGCATCGGTGGCCGTCTCGTTATAGTTGCGGATGATGATCTGCGGCGAATGCCCCTTTTCCGTCAGTACCTGCCCCTCGGGGGAGGCGGGGGTGAAGGTAAGCTGATCCAAGGAGACCGAGGGCGGGGTAACGACGACGTCCTCGGGGGCCGTGGTGATCTCCTCCGCTTCGGTCTCCGTGGGAGCCTCGGTCGCGCCGACGTCCGTCGTGCCCTCCGTATCCGTCGGATTCCCTTTGCCCGTACAGGCCGCAGAGGTCAGGATCAACAGAGCCAGCAGGCCTGCTGTCATGCGTTTCATGTTCATTTTTCCATTTTTCCTTTCCGCCGTGATGCGGGCTCACGGCAATCGGCACAGAAAACGATTGGTCGTCTCAGCCCCGTCAATCAAGCCGCGGAGACCGACCGTCGGGGCGTATGCGTAATGAAGGATCACGATCCGATCTCCAGCGAAAAAGCGGGGGTTGGCAAGCCGTTGCTTCCGTAGAGATTCACGTTCTCGGGAGTGACCGTCACAAAGCACGCGTAATTCACCTGAGAAGGATCCACACCGGCCGGGACCTCGATGGTAACCGTGTTGGGGGAGGTGATGGTGGCTGTCACCGGTTTCAACCGGCCGTAAGCACCCACCGAGAAGCCCTCTACGGTTTTCCCGATACTGGCCTCGGGGGAAAGCCCGGATACGGTCAGACCGTCAGCCACGTTCTTGAATTCGACCGTGATGTGGGTCTTATCCGCCGAAAGAGTTGCCGTCACCGGCATGGGAGAGGACACGCGGCTCTCCTCGCCGACCCCGTACTCCTTGGCCAAAGCTATCTTTGCCACGCGGCAGGCCAGCTCATACTTAAGGGGAGAATGGGCCCAATCGCTGTATCCCTTCGGGGCTCCCAGGTCCATGGATACGATCAGCGTCGAATCCGGTATGGTCTGAAGGGCGTCAAACTGCTGTGTTCTGACCAGGTCCAGATACGGCCAGGCCGCCGCGCCGTCGGCGAGATAATCCGACAGCTGCACGTAATACAGCGGGAAATCCTGTCCCCAGCGCTCACGCTCGTATTGGATCAAGAGGGTCATCTCCTCCGCGTACTTGCGGGCCAGATTCTTGGTGCCGCTCTCGCTCTCGCCCTGGAAGAACAGCATTCCCTTACAGGTCATACCGATAAAGGGATATACCAGCGTATTGTAGTAACCGCCGAGGCAAACGAGTCCGCCGCTCGTATACCGCTGCTCCCGCGCCAGCTCTGCGGGAAGAAGCTCGCTCAGGCACGCGCCGCCCGCCGCGATCATGACGATGCCCTGCGGCACGTCGGTATCCTTGATCAATTCCTTGGCAAAGAAATATCCTAAAGCAGAAAAATTGCGAACGATGCTTCGTTTGTCAGCCCGTTGCCACGTCCACGTGGGATTGATGACATCCAATTGAGGAGTACGGCACATCTCCTGCTGAGAGGCGGCGTAAGCCTGTGTCTGGGTGAAGAGCCGAATGTTATCGTCTGCGCTGGCGACAAAATCGGGTGCGTGATTCATGCAGGGACCCACATTCAGCTCGGCGTTTGACTGCCCGGCAATAAACCACACGTCACCGATCAGGATATCCTCCAGAACCGTCTCATGACCTCGGTCGTCCGAGATCGTCATGGTCTGTCCCACCGTTTGGTACGCTTGCGGAGCAAACGTTAGTTCCCATCTGCCGTCATGCTTCACCTGAGCCGTGACGGTCTCCCCGCCAAAGGTCCCCGTGACCGTGCTTCCTTCGGCATTGGAGAAGCCCCAGATCTTGATCGGCTGTTCTCTTTGGAGCACCATGTGGGAGCTGAAAACGCCGGAGACCTTGAAGTCGGGCATCTTGGTGATATCCGTATTTTCGATGGCCATATCCAGGTCGGGAATAATCACATCTGAAAATTCCCTGACCTTAACGGAAGTAAAGCAGATCACGCCCGAGCGGACAGCCAGACCTCCTTGCGTATAGCTGTCGCTGTCGATCAGGGTATTGGTCAGGGTATCGGTCCTGCCGTCCTTCAAGGCGATCTCGGCTGACGAGGCGAATTCGGTGGCGGGCTCGGTCTCTGCCAAGCCGTCGTAGGATGTGCTTCCGCTCAGCTTGACCGTAGCGTAGGGGATCCCGTTGACGAGAACGTAGACCGTCTCGCCGTCGTCCGCCAGGGTCAGCTCACTGCCGACGCAATCCATGGAATAGTACACGTTTTTGACGCGGGTACCGACGGATCCGTCGTAGACCTTCAGCATCAGCGTCAATATACCGTTCTCGATTCTCGCGTAGATGCCCGCGCCGCCCATGTCCGACTCCGACCCATCGGTCTCACAGAAGGACCCGATCCGGGTTGCAGAGGCATCCGTGGACAAAACCTTATGGGTTCCGCGCACAAAGGCGTAACCCGGGCCCTTCGTCCCCAGCGAGAAGCTTACGGACAACGCGTACTTGCCGTACAGGGGCGCATACATCTCCGAGATACCGTCCAGCTGATAGGCCCAGGAGGTATTCTCATACGTGCCCCCGTTGAGAGCAAACACAAAGTAGGGTGCCAGGTCCGTTTGATCCAGGACGGTCCCCTCGGCGTTGGATGAAACGTCGGAAATAAAGCTCTCCGGCTCGTCGGGAAGGGTCGTGACCTCCTCGGTAGGGGCCTCGGTCTCGGATCCCGTATCCTCTTCCTCGGACGTTTCGGTGTCAGCGGCGGAGCCCTCCTCGGCATCGGTCACGGTCTCCGCCCGGGTCGTATCCTCGGCGGTCGTATTCTCAGATCCACCGGGCTCCTTCGTACAAGCAGCAACGGATAGAATCAATAGCAGCGCCAAAGTCAGCGAAAGGAATAGTTTTTTCATAATGATCTCCTTACCGTACCCATCTCAAGCCTTCCTCTTGTCTCTTTTTTTCATAAGAGCCGGGGCCGCGGCGATGACGCCCATCGTGCCCAGCGCGCTCATGCCCATGGCAGAGGCACAGCCGGAACGGGAAGCCTTGGTCTCCGCCTCGGTATCGGAAGGCGTATCCGTCCCTGCGGGATCGGCCTCCGCAGGCACCGTATCCACGTCATTCGTATCCGCGGGCTCGGTATCCTGAGGGTCTGTTTCCGCCAAGGGAGTCTCGGAAGCCCGGAAGGTATAGCTGCCGCCGCCCACCGTGTATACGAAATCTCCGCTCTCGTTCTTTCCTTCGTAGGTAATGCCGTCACCGTTTTTCATGAAGACGTCATTTCCGGATTCGGTGATGCTTTGAGCAGAGGCCATGGGAATGATCACGGTTGCCGTCGTATTGGCAGGCACCTCGATATCCCACAAAAGATCGCCGTTTTCCATTCTCCAATCCGAGCTGAGCTTACCGACCAAGGCCGTGACCGAGGCGCTCGCGGACTCCAGCCCGCTTTCGATACCGGGGCGGAAGGTGCTTTCGGTATAGCCCGCGCCGGAATTGGTGATGCCGCCCAGGCCCTCGTACATCCAGGTCGCCAGACCGCCGCCGAACATCACGTGGTTCTGGGAATCCAGCTGTGCCAGGATCGGCGTATTGTGGGAGAAAAAGGTCTCGCCCGCCACGTCCCAATGCTCCAGGAAGGTGGTCGCGCCGTTGTCCAGGAAATACCCGAAGGAGCATTTTTCGGGATTCAGGGTCATGTCCAGAAGCAGCTTGTGTTGATTGGCTTGGCTCAGGGCGTCGTACAGGGATTTGGTGCCCAGCACGCCCGTTCGGAGTGTCTTGTTGGCTCTGTTACAGGCGGTCACCAGGCTGTTCAGCACGGCATCGGCGTACTCCGCGGGCACTACGCCCAGATCCAGCGCCATGGCGTTTTCGGTCTGGGTCTTGCCGTGGTAGTAGCCCCGCTCGTCGTAGAACGTCTCCCGGATCGCGTCGCGGATCTCCTCCAGGCGGGCGTCCAGCTCGCTGTGATCCACGCCGATGACCTCCAGCATCTCGGACAGCAGCTTTCCGTTATAGTAGTAATAGGCCGTATCCAGATAGCTGTAGTCCACCAGATGCTCCTGGTTGTCGTAGCCCAGCCAGTCGGTGGCGCGGCCTACCTTGATATGCTCTTTATTGGTGTTTCTGACCTTTGTGTAGAAGTCGAACAGCTCCAGCATCTGCTTGTAGTTCTTTTCGATGTAGTACGTATCGCCGGTGGTCATATAGACCTCATAGGGGAACACGAAATAGGCGGAGGTCCACGCGTAGTCCCAGTTATCGTCCTCGGCGTCCAGCTTGGTGTGGAACATCAGATTGATGGGTGCGCCGCTGGGCTGAATATTATGCCACATCAGCTCCATGCAGGCCTCGGAGCCGTGGATATCGCTCATGGAAAGGAGGACCGCCTCCTTTGTGACCGAGGCGTCACCCGTCCAGCACACCTTCTCGCGTCCGGGACAGCCCGCGTACACGCTGCCGATGATGCAGGACTTCTGGGTCCGCAGGTACATCTCGTAGATCTGATTCAAGCGCTCGTTGGAGGAGGAGAAATTACCGGTCTGATCCAGGTCCTCCGAGAGGAAGCAGGCCGTAAAGTCATCGGGGTTGATGGCCGATCCGTCCGACGCCGTGACCTTAACGTAGCGGAAGCCGCAGTAGAAGAAGCGCGGCATGAAGGTATCCTCACCGCCGGACAGGGTATAGGTGGACTTGGGATAATGGTAGGTCGTAGCCGCCCAAATGTCGCCCGTTTTTTCGTCGATCAGCTCGGAATACTCGATGAGATAGCCGGTGCCGGCCTTTCCCTTGGTATCCATACGCACGACACCCTGCATATTCTGGCCGAAGTCAAGCACGTAAGAGGTCTTTCCGTCCTTCCTGATCTCAGTCGTGGAGACAGGCTTGAATTCCTCAATGACCCTCGAGCCCGAGATAGCGGGCTTGATGACGGGAGAGCGGGGGAAGGTCCATTTTTCCGCGTCCGCCGTGTCAAAGCGGTCCTCCCAGATCACCTGTCCGTCCTGCGTGACCGTCAATTGATCGCAAACGGCGGCGTCACCGTCATCCGTACGCACGCCCAGGGTCCCTGCGGTAGATCCCGCGGGAACGGCGGTGGAATGGACTCTCTCGCCGTTGATATAGGTCGTGATCCGATTGCCTCGGATATCGAGCTTCATCGTGAACTTCTGCCCGGCCGTCAGCTCGGGGACCGAAACCGTCTTGATCTGGATCCAATCGGGCCAGTACAGCCGAAGTCCGCCCTCTACGACCTGCCACATCATGGGCGTCTCTTCCTTTTCGTCGGCTCCGATCAAAAGACCGAAGGCCCGCTGTGTGACGGTGGCGGTCAGCTCCACCGAGTAGTCCCCGCTGAAGCTCTGAAGCGTTCTGTAATCGGCCTTGGCGGGAATGGCCACTTCCCCGTTATGGGACCTCAGCATCGGAGACTCGGCGGGAACCCAATCGGCCGTCTCAACGAATGCGGGCGTATCCCAAGCCGTGACCAGGCGCGCGTCGATATCCTCGCCGGCCAGGGCGTTTTCCCCGGTGATCTCGGAGATCGCGCAGGTGGTCCAGCCCTCGCCGGTGGAAACCGTCTGCACACTGCCGTCCTTGTAGTGGATACGCAGCATACCGATCAGATCATAATCCGAAATGAAGTAATCGGTAGACGTGTAGGCGCCTACGGCGTTCTCTCCGTCACGAAGCAGCTTCGTGATATCGAAGGTGTTGTAGTAGGTCATTTCGGTAAAGACGGTACGGGCGGGGTTCCAGACAAGATCCCCGACCTTACTGCCGTTGAGCCTCGGCTCGATCAGTACCGCGCTGGACATATAGCAGCGGGCCCTCTCCACGTTCGCCAGAGGCTGCTCCAGGGTGAAGGTCTCTCTCACGAGACGCTTGGAGGTCAGCCACTCGCCCACGATCTCGGCGGGGGCGGTCTCGATGACCAGTCCCTCGCTGAAGGCGGACTCCCGCCCCTGTTCGTCCCTGATCCGGACCTTCGCGGTATAGATGGTCTCGGGCTTCAGGTTTTGGGCGACGATGCCGACCTGCGAGGCGCTCTCGACCCAGCCGCTGTCCCAGACCGTATTTCCCTGCCCGTCGGTGATGACGATATGGTAAGCGGTCTGGTAGAGGGCTCGGCGGGAGGAGGTGATCGACCATCCCAAACGGACGTTGGAGCAGTCGATACCCATATCATATCTTGAGGTGGACTGAAAGATCTTGACGGCGATATCAGAGGCCTCCTCCGCGGCGATCGGCACGCAGAAGGCGCCTGTGGATAACAGCAACAGAGAGGATAGGATACAGCTGATACAGCGGTAACAGTACCGGACAAATTTCTTCATGGCTCTCTCCTTTGTTATTCAGCGTTTTCTCGGATCTGGTCGTTGTATCGGCCCAGCTGCTTATTGATGGAGCGCTCCCAGCCGCGGAAGGTGGAGCTGACCGTGTTGTTCTTTCCGCTCAGAACGGGACGGAGACCGTTACGGATATTGGCGCTTCCGAAAATATCCGACCAGCAGGAAGCGAAATCGAAATCCAAGGTATCAAAGATCAGATCCAGCATCTCGACCGATTCGGGATCCTGCATATACCGCTCGGACAAGACCGTTTCGTAGTAAGCGGGGCGGACCAGCAGATAACTGTGATAGGCCAGGGCCTCCAGCGCGGCGGCGCACTTTTCTTGCCGATCCATATCGCCGATACCCGAGGAGATACCGAAGCTGGTCACCTCCGCCTGCACGTAGGAATGGTACTCCTTCTGATTCCCGTCATACTTCGGGATGGGGGCGATACCGTACTCCATAGCGCCCAGATCCTCGTAGCTCATCTCCATCTTATAGAACAGGGTCGTCGCCATGAGCGCCTTTCCGGCGGTGAAATGGTCGATCACACGATTGGATACGATGATATCCTCCATGCTTTTGTACGCGTAGGTCGACTGGTCGTTATAGATGAGCTGCAGCTTATCACACAGATCCGAAATGCGGCTCACGCCCTCGCCGTTGAAGGTCAGGTCGCCGGTGGAGGGGTCTCTGATGATCATATGGATATCCGAGGTAACCATGTAGGGATCCACCGAAATGGTATCTCCCGTGACGAAGCCGTAAAAATCCCCGTCGGAGACCTTTCCGTCTCCATCTGCATCCACGTAATGATCCTTCAGCATACTGTACTGAAGATCCAGCGTCCATTGACCGTTCTTTACCGTTTGGAAGAGATCGCCGATCTTGTGATCCTCAAACAGCGTTCTGTTGTACAGGGTCAAAAAGGCGTAGCGGAACATGGTGATGGCCATGGGCCCCGATGCCAGATACTGGATGTTATCGTCGGTAAAGGTGGACATCTCGTTATAGCCCTGGTTCCAGTACAGCTTGGAGGTGTCGATATGATCAAAGGCCGACAGATTCAGATACTGTCCCTCGATCGCGGGAACGCACGCCTGGAAGGTATAGTTGGCTACCAGCTCAAATTCAGCGGTACCGCTCTTGATATCCCGATCGACCTCCTCGATCACGTGGCCCTCATAGAATTCCAGCGTGAGCTCGAGCATATTCTCCACTGCGATATTCCGCTCGTACACCGCGTCCGCCACGACGCCTCCGCCCAGGCTCTCGCAAATGAATTCATCCATGTGTACCTGGGCCGCGGGAAGGATCATATTGACGGTCTGCCCTTGGTAGGACAGGTCCTCGGGAAGATCGCAGGAGTAGCGAGGATCCTCGGTTTCCGCCTCGGTGACGGCGGCCGTCGTCTTCTCCTCCGTAGGTTCCTCGATCTCACCGCGCGAGCACGAAACGGCCGAGACCGCAAGCAGTCCCGCCAGCAGCAAGCACCCCGCTCTTTTGCAGGACGAAAGATTCACTCTTAATTTGCTCAACATCATGGTACCTTCTCCTTGATCAATTCAATGAACCCTTGCAGAGCTCCACGGCGGCGTCAGCGGCCGAGGCGGCGTCGGGGGTATAGATATCCGCGCCGATCTTCTTGCAGTAGTCCTCGTTGACGGGCGCGCCGCCGATCATGATCTTGACCTTGTCGCGCACCCCCAGCTCGACGGCCTTCTTGACCACGTCCTCCATGACCCCCATGGTGGTGGTCAGCAGGGCCGAACAGCAGATGACCTGACAGTTCTGCTCCATGGCGGTCCGTACGAAGGTCTCGGGGGAGACGTCGGTGCCCAGATCGACCACCTCCAGGCCCTTGCCCTCCAGCATCATCTTGACCAGGTTCTTACCGATGTCGTGGAGGTCGCCCTGCACCGTACCGATGCAGACCTTGCCCGTGGCCTGCACGCCGACGGCGGCCAGGTGGGGCTTGAGGATGGCGGTGCCCTTGTTCATGGCGCGGGCGGCCACCAGCACCTCGGGGACGTAGACCTCGTTGTTCTTGAACTTCTCGCCGATGACGTTCATGCCCGCCAGCAGACCCTCGTTGAGGATGGCGTCGGGAGCCACACCCCGGTCCAGGGCGGTCTGTACCAGCTCGGCCACGATCTTGGCCTTACCCTTTTGCAGGTTCTCGGAAATTTCGGTTAAGATGCTCATCGCGTTATCTCCTTTATTCATCATAGTATCCGAAACGTTTCGCGGATTGCGTGCTATCCCCTTGGTTTCGTTCTGCTTCACGCTGCGATACAGGAACGGGGTCATCCCGGTATGCTTTTTGAACAGCCGATAAAAGTTCGGCACATCACGGAATCCGCAGGCCTTTACGATCTGTTCGTTCGACATTTCGGTCTCGATCAGCAGCTGGATCGCGTTTTCCAAGCGGATGCGTCGGATATAGTCGCCAAAATTCTCGCCTGTGGTTTGGCGAAACGCGCGGCCCGCGCTGGAAGCGCTCACGAACAGCGTCTCGGCAAGATGCTGCAGCGTCAGATCCGGATTGCTGTATTGATCCAGCGCGCTCCGCATGATCGAGGCCGTTAAACGGTGCTGCTTATTCGCCTGACTCGATTGGGCCATCCTGAGGGGGGCTATATATCGGCTGGCCTGGATCAGGAAATTGACGAGATACGCCTTGAGCGCCTGCTCCCATTGATATTCCCGTTGAGCCAGCTCCTTCTCCATGCTCTCCAATATGGCGGTTATATCGCTCATCATTTTGGACGTCAGCATCATATAGGCGAACATACCGTTTTCGCGGAATACGCCGTAGCAGTATTCGGGATGGTCATAGCGGGCGTACTTGCCGTCCAGGATGTCCTTGGGATCGAAAAGCAGATTACAAACAACGGGACAGTCCCCGTCGGAATTGGCAAAATACGCGTGGGGCGTGCCCTCGTTGATGATATACACGTCTCCCGTGTTGCATTCGATGGTCTGGCCCAGGGTGCTGTGGATGCCCTTGCCGTCAACAACGATACTGATCTCCACGAAATCATGAGTGTGAAAATGAGACAGGGCTGTCTCGGTGGAATACACCGTATCGACAACGGCATGATTCATATACACAGGG
>JAGAIH010000293.1 GCA_017626655.1 Clostridia bacterium
ACCACCGATATCGAGTTCCTGTTCCCCTTCGGCTGGGGCGAGCTGTGGGGTATCGCTGACCGTACCGACTACGACCTGACCCAGCACCAGACCGTGTCGGGCGAGTCCATGGAGTTCTTCGATCCCGAGACGGGTGAGAAGTACATCCCCTACGTCGTGGAGCCCTCCCTGGGCGCCGACCGCGTGGCTCTGGCCTTCCTCTGCGACGCCTACGACGAGGAGATCGTGGATCCCGCCAAGAACGACGTCCGCGTGGTGCTCCACCTCCATCCCGCTCTGGCTCCCGTCAAGGCCGCCGTCCTGCCCCTGTCCAAGAAGCTCTCGGACAAGGCTCTGGAGGTCTACGACGAGCTGGCCAAGTACTTCAACCTGGAGTTCGACGAGACCGGCTCCATCGGCAAGCGCTACCGCCGCCAGGACGAGATCGGTACTCCCCTCTGCATTACCTACGACTTCGAGTCCGAGACCGACGGCTGCGTGACCGTCCGCGACCGCGACACCATGGAGCAGGTGAGACTGCCTATCTCCGATCTGAAGGCTTATATTGAGAAGACCATCGCATTCTGATCTCGCATGAAAACGGGTGGGCGCGGCTGAAAAGCTTGCGCCCGCTCTTTCTGTTTTGTCATTCATTTATTTTATCTACTATTTTTATCCACAAGGAGACGATCATGATGACCCAAGAGACACCTGTCAAGAATCCCCACGCAGGACACCGCAAGCGGCTCCGTGAGCGCTACGCCCGCTCGGGCATGGAGGATTTCGCGCCCCACGAGGTGATGGAGCTGCTCCTCACCTACGCCATTCCCCGCATCGACGTCAACGACCAGGCCCACGCCCTCATCGACCGCTTCGGCTCGGTCGCGGGGGTCATGGACGCCACCGAGGAGGATCTGGCCCGGGTCAAGGGCATCGGCCCCGAGGCGGCGCGGTTCCTCAAGATGCTTCCCGCGGTATTCCGACATTATCAGCTGTCGAGCTGTGACGGCAGAGAGACCTACGACACCGTAGCCAAGCTGGGAGACTACCTCCGCGCCCTGTACACGGGAGTCACGGTGGAGCGGGTCTATCTGATCCTTTTGGATAACGCTCTGAAGATCAAGGACTGCATCCACCTGTGCGACGGCTCGGTGAACTGCTCGTCGGTCACGGTGCGGACCATCGCCGAGCACGCCCTCCGCGGAAACGCCGCCGCGGTGGTGCTGGCTCACAACCATCCCAGAGGGCTGGCGATCCCCTCGGGCGCGGACCTGGAGGTCACCCAGACCGTGGAATGCGCCCTGGAGACCATCGGGGTGCCCCTCCTGGAGCATCTGATCGTTACCGAGAACAGCTACGCCCCCATCCTGCGCCATCACAAGGGACTTCTGCGCTCCTCCCCCAAGACGGGGCAGATCGACCAGGAGTTCTATCGGCGGTTCTATGGGGAGGACTGAATCCAAAAAAGCAGAGTCTTTCACGAAAGGCTCTGTTTTTTTGCACAAATTTCCCCAAACCCCTTGCAATTTGCTTCAAAATTGTGTATGATACATATAATCTGAAAGCAAAGGAGCGCGCACCATGAAAGTCACCTTTCTCGGCACCGGCGCGGCCGACTGGGACATCCATGCTTTTGTTCCCGGTCAGTTCCACCGCCGCTTTTCCTCGGCTCTGATCAACGACGATCTGCTCATTGATCCCGGCCCCCACATTTTCCATTTCTGTGAGCAGAACGGCACCCCCGACCTGCTGGACGGTGTGAAGAATATCATCGTCACCCACTCCCACGGGGACCATTTCACCCCCGAAACGGTAGCCAAGCTCTGCGTGGGCAAGGACTGCACGGTCTGGGCAGATCCCGCCTGCAAGCGCAAGCTGATCCGTGTGCTGGGTGAGGAGACCGCCGAAAGGATCAACTTTGCGGAGACGGTCCGCAACCGCGACTACGAGATCGGGGGCTACAAGGTCACCTCTCTGCGCTCCAATCACGCCACCGAGGACCCCGACGAGGATACCCGCCTGTACCTCATCGAGGAGGATGGCCGCATCCTCTACTACGGCTGTGACTCGGCCTGGATCCCCACGGTCTCCTGGAACGTCATCCGCGAAAAGCCCGTCAACGCCATGGTGCTGGAGCTGACCTGCGGAGAGACCGCCACCTACGACTGGCGCATCTTCGAGCACAACACCCCCGAGATGCTGGAGATCATGCTGACCATGTTCCGCAAGTACAACCTCTTCGCCCCCGACGTCAAGTATTACGTCTCCCACCTGGCGCGGACGCTCCACACCGACCACGAGGGGCTTGTGAAGTATCTGGAGCCCATGGGAGTCACACCCGCTTACGACGGGTTCAGTTTTGAAGTATAATTTTTATTATGAATAATAGGAGGTTATCCATCATGCTTCTTCGTTTCAAGTGCAAAAACTGCTCCACTGTATCGGATCTTTCCCCTGACAAGCCCATCTGTCCCAAGTGCGGTCAGACTGTAGAGGGCTATGAGGGCGGCTTTGTCCAGATCTACCGCATGGGTTCCCCCATCGGCGTCGCGGTGGGCTACGGCACCTACATCAACGGCGAGCCCTACGGCCACATCGCCAACACCCAGAGCGTCCGCATCCCCCTGCCCTACGGCACCTACAACCTCCACTTCACCTGCGGCATGACCCGTCGTTGCCAGGACGTGACGGTGACTCTCTCCCCCGAGTCCCCCGCGGCCTACGTCAAGGCCCGCATCAAGATGGGCTTTTGGACCAACAAGATCATTGCCGAGGAGGTCGACGCCTCCACCATGCCCCCCATGAACTGATATCCTCACCATAAAAATCCAACCAAAGCAAGGAGATACCACCATGTCCGAAAAGAAGCTCAACGTCGTCGTCTGGAACGAATTCCGCCACGAGAGACTGGAGGAGGCCTGCCGCAACATCTACCCCGACGGCATCCACGGTCTGATCAAGTCCTTCCTGGAGGCCGACGACGCCTCCCTGAACGTTCGTCTCGCCGCTTTGGATGACCCCGATCAGGGTCTGCCCGACGAGGTGCTGAATGAGACCGACGTACTGCTCTGGTGGGGCCACATGGCGCACCACGAGGTGGACGACGGTCTGGTGGAGCGCATCCGCCAGCGTGTCTACATGGGCAAGATGGGTCTGATCGTCCTCCACTCGGGCCACCACTCCAAGGTCTTCAAGCAGGTGGTGGGCACCAACGGCAACCTGTCCTGGGGCCGCGACCAGAACGAGATCGTGTGGAACCTGCTCCCCGCTCACCCCATCGCCGCGGGCATCCCCGACCACTTCAACCTCTTTGAGGAGCTGTACTGCGAGCCCTTCTACGTGCCCCAGCCCGACGAGCTTGTCTTCGGCGGCTGGTTCGAGGACGGCTTCATCTTCCGCGCGGGTCTGTGCTACTACCGCGGAGCGGGCAAGGTCTTCTACTTCCAGCCCGGTCACGAGTTCTGCCGCTCCTACTACAACCCCTACGTCCAGCGCATCATTTGCAACGCCGTCAAGTGGGCCGCTCCCAACGACATCGGGTA
>JAGAIH010000294.1 GCA_017626655.1 Clostridia bacterium
GTTATTTCATACCAAGAACTATTAGGGAGCTACAACAGGACAGCGCACCGAAGGCCATGCAATCGCGTTATTTCATACCAAGAACTATTAGGGAGCTACAACAGGATCAGCGCGTCGCCGTCGGTCATCTGGGTTATTTCATACCAAGAACTATTAGGGAGCTACAACTCCGTGGAGGAGAGGTTGCCTGACCAGCACGTTATTTCATACCAAGAACTATTAGGGAGCTACAACCTCCGCTCCAACATTTTCCGCGACATTCAGGTTATTTCATACCAAGAACTATTAGGGAGCTACAACCGCAACAATGGAACATGGTTGCATCGCCCACATATAAAGATGACGACCGGAAAACCGATCGTCAGAGCTTTGCGGTACACTACGATAAGTAGCGACCTTATCATAGCAACCTAATTGTTCTTGGTATGAAATAAGAACAACTGTATTATAGCACATATTGCCACGGTTGTCAAGAGATTTGAAAAAAACGGAATAAAAATTTGAAAAAAACGGAATTAAAAATGCTTATTGTTCAATGAGTGAGGAGTTTTCTCAAAGAATAAAAGTATGAAGGGATGCTGAGCCATTTGCTTTTTGTGAAAGCAGTTGGTTTCATGCCGCACTCTTGTAATCCCTGTCCATATATCCACCCAAAAATCCACGAATTTCGATGTATTTGTACAAAAAACTTGACATGTACAAATAAATGTGCTATAATGACAATGCTACGCAATCGAATATGTTTTGTTGCTTTGGGGAAAATACCTTGGTAAAAGGTGTGTTCTCTTTTTACTCATACCCAAAGCAGGATGAGATTGCGTAGCAACAAGTAAGGGACTCACTTTTTCAGTGCGTTCCTTTGTGGGGCGCACTTTTTGTTTGATCCTGTCGGCTGTGCGTACTTTTGTACACCCCTTTGTGCTATACTTGGTACCATGGACCGATCATCGGAATTTTTACAAAGGAGCCCGATTATGTTGACAGAAAAAGCGATTACTATTTGTTTGCTTGAAATACTGAAGGAGTATTCCGACGATAAGCACATTCTGACGACCGGCGAGATCATTTCCAAGCTGGATCATCTGTATGGTCTGAAGCCCGACCGACGTACTATCTATAGTGCTTTCGATACGCTGATTGGATTGGGATATGAGATTTCCCTGTACAAGGACAACGGAAAGGGATACTACCTGCTGGATCGTCCTTTGGAGCCCTCGGAGGCTCACCTACTGTCGGACGCGATCTGTACCTTCCCGTTCATATCCGAGCGTCAGACCGCGCACTTGATGGGGAAGATTCAATCCCTGGTCAGCGTGTACGAAAGAAAACAGATTAAGAATCTGACTGTCCTTCGCTCGGATCAGAAGACCGTCAACAAGAATGTCTTCTACAATATCGAGGTGCTGGATGAAGCCATCGAAAAGAAAGTCAAGGTCAAGTTTGATTACTTCGACTACGGCGTGGATAAGCAGCTCCACAAGCGCAGGGAAAAGAAATACACGGTCAATCCCTATGGGATGGTGTACTGCAACGAGCATTACTACCTGATCTGTATCATGGCCAGACAGGTGAACCTCTCCATGTACCGCATCGACCGTATTCAGAACATCGAGATCACCGACTACGTGCTTGACGAGCGGGAGAAGGATTTTGACCCGCAAGCGGCTGTGCGGAGTACGGTCTACGCTTATACGGGGAAGATCGAAACCGTGGTTCTGAAGGTTGACCCCAAAAAGCTGAACGATGTCATCGATAAGTTTGGCTCAAATATCACCATCGCCAAGGAAGAGGACGGTCGCTTGAGAATCACACTGAAGGCTTCATTGAGCGGTATGAAATACTGGGCGCTGCAGTATTTGACTCATGTGGAGGTTTTGGAGCCGATGGAGTTGAGGGAAGAGATTGCTGAAATGCTCATGAAAAATAATTATTTAACATTGCATATATCAAATGCGCATATATCAAATGAGGTGAAAAAAGAGATATGGGCAGAGGATCTGCCGAGGGAATAGGCGTGATTACGTAAAGGACGAAAAGAGGTAAGTGTTCGAACCAATAAAGATATGAAGGAGATTGAGTATTATGAAGAGTATTACAACACTAAAGACTGTTAATGGAAATTTTGAAGTAGAATACGAAGTATTGAGCCCTATCAGTGTTTCAAACAACATGGATCAAAGTAGCCGAGAAGCATTATTGGCACTACAGGATGTTAATAAACAAATTGAGATTTGTGAAAATGAGATTGCCAAATTGGATTCGGAAATTGATAGATTGACGAATCAAGCAGATGGTTGGGATTATGCTATTTCTGTAATAAGTGGTATTTTGACAGGTCTAATTGATAGCTTTTTTGTTGGCGAAACGGAAATTGATATTGAAAAAATTCAAAAAGAATTGGAAAAAAAGTATCATGCTTCTCATGACCATGCGTTTACACACAAAAGCAAGGATGGACACAATATTAGCAGCCCGCTTTATCACAGATTAGATGATCTAGCACATCATCCATCATTATTGGGGCTGGCTGCATCAATATTAGCACGTTATCTTCGACTAGTTGTTTTTATTGATGGTACGGATGGAAAACCGCATGTGTTTTTTGCGGATGTTCCTACAAATAGTAAAACATGGCAACTTGAAAAAGAACAATTGCAAAAGGCTTGGATTGGAGCGATTATTGGCGGCCTTTGCGTGTGGTTGGCGGATGTAGCTGTCAAAAAAGATAGTAATGAATTACCAGATCCATTGAAAAAAATGATCAAAACGATAGCAGCAGTACCGCTTACAATTGAAATCCTTAAAGCCGCTGATTCGTGGCTAGGGCACATGATGAGCGATGTATCCACCTCGCAGGGAATACCAGGACTATTCCTTTCGCTGCTCAAAGAGATATCAGTGCTACCTTTTCTCAGAAACACGAATCTGCGTGTTTATGTTGATGGTTTATATAACAAGGGTAATCATAATTTGTGGGAATATAGTAGTGTGATTTTTACCGCCGCAAAAAAACAAGCTATGCCGATTTTGATCAACGAAGCAATTGTTCGGGGGTTTTATTTTGTTAGAAGCCTGATTATCGAATATAAAAAGAGTCACAGCTTCCAAAATGTCAATTGGCAAAATGTAATTCCGTTTGGTAATCGTACTATTGAACGCATGATGACAATTGCTTCAGGAACATTTATGGCGGTTGATATAGCGGATGCTGCTATCCGCGGAGCAATTAATAGCGGCGGAACATGGGTGGGTTTTGCAAAAGAGTTCGTTTTGCGCATTAATTTTGTAGGTGTTGGACGATTCGTAATTGCGATTGGTGTTGATACAGGCATGGGCATCAAGCGAAATAAGTTGCGCAATGAAAGAATGATAGTTTATTCTGAACTGCTTGCTCTTTCAAATGCCAAAACCTTTTACATGGAAGAGAACATGTGGAAGACGGCAATTGACACTGGGAAAACTCTGGAAAGAACAATGCAAATTGCTGAGGAAAGTGTAGCCTATTGTGCAAAGGAATGGAGCGAAATAGAGTGCGATCTTGAGAGTATATTGCCTGTCATTTCTGAAATCGCAGACAATGATGCTGATTTGGCTCAAGATTTATTGGATGTATTAGACTATTGACAGGAGAAAGATGATGGAACAACATATAATAGATCTGGAGTATCAGAATGATGTAGAAGAAGTAAGGCTTGCAGACATACCAAAGAAGGATCTGCCGCAACTAATAACTCAAGAATTTGACAAAATTTCAAAACTTGAAGAAAGAGTCCAAAAAGCTCGAGATTCTGCTGTGTCGGCTAAGGAAAGCGCAAGAATTGCATCAATCAAGTCAGCATCTTTGGGACATAAGAAAGAAGCAATTGAGGCGTTGCAGAGTTCAAATCTTGAGTTAGCGAAGGCTAATGGAGACATAATTGATGCTCTGGATGTGTCCTTTGACTACCAAAAACAGCTTGGACAGATTACACAGTATTTGTTTCTTCTTGGTGTTTCAAATATTGCTTATACAAAATTTGTCATTCAACAGCTAAAAGAAGAACTCAAAAAGGCCCCCAAAGACAAATTATCTGATACGGCCAGAGAAGAAATTATAAAAGTGATTAGACGTCTGAAAGAACAAGAGGATTTGGCATTACGCATGAGTGAACAAGGTGATGCATTAAAGAAACACGAAGGAAAAATATCCACACTTATTCAATCACAGCAGTCACAAGACGACAGGATCAAATATAGTTTTGACAAGATCAGAAAAAACTCTGAGAAGAACAAGGAACAAGACGCACGTTTGGATAAAATGCAGTCTTCTGATGATGCCCAAGATGAATTGATCCAAGGGAATTCCGAAAAGAATAAGGAACAAGATGCACGTTTGGATAAAATGCAGTCTGCTGATGATGCCCGAGATAAATTGATCCAAGGGAATTCCGAAAAGAACAAGGAACAAGATGCGCGTTTGGATAAAATGCAATCGGCAGACGATGCCCAGGATGAACTGATACAACAAAATGCCGATAAAAATAGGGAACAGGATGAGAGTTTAAACGAAGTCATTAGTGTCAACAATGAGCAAAGCAACACGATCCGTAAGCAAGGGAAAGAAATTGAGAATTTAAAGGCAGAAATTGAAGGCATTAAGTCAGAATTAGAGACTAAAGGTAATCGAATTCTGCTGATTGCCACGTCAATAGCTTCGGCTGGAGCACTTGTCATTTCAATCCTTCAGTTTTTTATCTAGTTGGTTGTAGTCAAAGTATTAATAATCTGGGCTTGTTGTATCTTTACCTGTGTTTTCTCTGTAGACATGGTTGTGGCAATAATCTGTTGAGCAATTGACAGAGTTAAAGTTCCTGCCACAACCTTGCCACAAAACGCCCCCAAATATCCCCCAACACCCCCCAACGCTCCTCTGAATCACCCCCGAAAACCACCCAAAATCTCAGTAAATTCCCCCATATTCCCAACAGTCCCCAAGTTCCCCACAGACCTCCAAGAGATAATCGAAGTTTCACTTCGTTCAACTTCAGAAAGAACCACCGCCTCGGCGGTGGTTCTTTCGCTTTTGCCTTATAGGTGGAAAGCTCTGCTCCGACAGGGCTTTTCACGATCCGTTGACCGGCTCCGCTCCGCTCAGAGCAGGCCGTCGAACAGCCGGATATTCTCGGCGCAGGGCGTCAACTCTCCCGCCTCGCACTTCTTGATAATCTCCACGATCCTGTCGTTGATGGGCGTCGGGACGCTGTTCTTGCGGCCCCACTCGCAGATAATGCCATTGATGGCGTCGATCTCGCAGGGCTTGCCCTTCTTGAGATCCTGGAGCATGGAGGGCTCGATGGCGCGATGCTTCTTCATGGCGATGGGGATCAGCATGGTGGCGATGGCCCGCTTGAGACCGTTTTTGTAATAGAACAAAGCGGTGATGTTCTTGCCTTGGACAGGCGCGAACTCCGCCCCCGCCGCGTGGCCCACGTCGATGCACTCCTTCATGCAACGGATCGCCACCTTGCGGGCGGCCTTGTTCTCAGAGACGTCCCCGAACACGCCCCCCACCACGGTGCCAAGCCCCGAGAAGGTGGCGTTGATCAGCAGCTTGGACCACCGCGCCCCGATGAGGTTCTCCTCCTCGTGAACGGGACACATCAGCTCCAGCAGGGCCTTGACCTCCCCGAACTTCTCGTCCGTGATCCCCGCCATACGCCCCATGTGGAAGGAAAGGCTCTCGGGATCGCTGGTCAGGGTGCAGACACCGGGAGCCGACAGCGTGGCGCCCCACTCCACCACGCACCCCATGGTGCGCGCCTCCCCCACGATCTCGGCGATGCCCGGCTCGGGCAGACCGTTCTGAAGGGTGACGATGACCCCGTCCTCCGCCAGATGCCCCTTCAGGAAGGTCACCACCTCCCGATTGAGGAGCTGCTTGGTCAGAAGCAGGATGATATCGTATTCCCCCACCATCTCGTCGGGGGTGAGAGCGGTGACAGGCACAACCATATCCACCGTCCCCGTGATGCGGGCGCCATGCTCCTTGAGAGCCGCCACGTGAGCCTTGTTGCGGTTGATCAGGTCGATCTGACCGCCGTTTTGGGTGACGTAAGCCCCCAGGACAGTACCCAGAGAGCCCGCGCCGTAGATGCAGTAGCGTTTCATTGTGAGATCCTCCGTTTATTTAATGTAGGATAGACAAATTTCAATACGATCAGCATTCCCCCTCCGTCAAGCTCCGCAAGGCCATGGACACCGCCAGAAGACAGAGCGCGGGGTAGTAGGTCCCCATGCAGGCGTGATCCGTCCAGCTCCACAGGCCGATGAACCAGTCGAGGACCAGCATGAGATCCGAGAAGAAGAACAGACCGCTTGCCACCGCTACGGTCGCCGTGTGCAGACAGGGCGTGCGGACCAGGTTGCCGATGGCCTTGCCCAGCATGAACGAGATCATGAGGGCGTACACCAGGCAGACCCCTTGGAACAGCGGCCGACCGAAATCCAGCAGGGGACAGAACAGCAGGAACGCCGCCGACGCGAGGAAGATCCCGCCGCTGATGGCGCAGTCCAGAGCCTTGATTCTTTGCGGGATACAGTACGCCACCACGAAAAAGATATGCCCCAGGGCAAAGGCGGCGGCCCCGACGATGAAGTCTTGGTTGATGAGACAGTCCCCCAGAAAGGCCAGGATCAGCCCCAGGGACATGGTGATGTAGAAGACGGGCTTTTTTCTCTTGGTCACAAGGGCATAGACCAGGTCGATCACCCCCAAAAGGGCGAACAAACCGCTACAGATACACTTCAGGGTAAAGTCGAAGCCCTGACTCTGATACAGGTAATTGAGAGCCAGGATCACGGCGACGAACAGGGCGTTCACCCCGAGTAGGAGCTTTCGATGGATCTTCATGCTATCACCTCACCAACTATCCTATGGACCAGTATACCACAATGACGTCGATCTGTCAACAAAAAAGAAAACACTTCAAAAGAAATACGCCCGGGCTCCGTAGGAACGTCTCGAGGATGAAAAAACCTGTTGACTTGCGCCGCCCGATGCGCTATAATAGATGGTATGGCGAAGCAAATATCAAGGTATAACGATTCAGCCAATATTTCAAATTGGGGTTTGTAGGTGGGTTGGCCGCGCACCTTTGCCTTCCCCAGCGGGGAAGGTGGCACCCGCTTTAGCGGGTGACGGATGAGGAGAGCGGGTGGAGTGATTCATACGGAGGAGAGCTAAACCCTTTGTTATGCAAGGGTAAATCTCTCCTCCGTCAAGCGACTGTAACCCGCTCTCCTCATCCACCGCTTCGCGGTCCCCCTTCCCCGCTGGGGAAGGCTAATGAACGCGGCCGTCA
>JAGAIH010000295.1 GCA_017626655.1 Clostridia bacterium
AGCAATGGAGCTCTACAGATAGATCGCTTCGATTGTACATCTATTTTTTCTAGCCCGCAATCTGGTGGGTTTATTTTCTGCACCCTTTTTTCGATGGTGTCTCTGCAAAAAGGGGCTTGACAAACATTAGCTGGATTTGTCACTCCACCAAACCGAAAGGTTCCTTTTAGAACAATCAAACCGACTCGTCAGCTACATTCTCATTCCTGCTCTTGCGGCATTTTACGTTCTTGAGCTTATTCAATAGTATTTTGAACTTTTCTTTAGGAACAAAGGCAGTAACCAGACCTAATATAAACAAAATCCAAAATAGAACTGTCAAGAACTCCAAATCGTATTCTTGTATAAAATATTTATAGCTATGTCCTGTCAGATTGCTTCTCCAATGATACATTTTTTGACCATTTTCATAGGTAATATGCGGAACCATCACCTCAATAAAGCGAGATAAAAGATAAACAACAAAATTTCCCATTAGTCCAAAAAATCCCACACATAAAGCAATCACTTTTTTAATGTTATCTTTTGCATCTGATTTGGTCCGTATTACTACCGGAACATCAAAATCACTTTCGTATTCATCATTCAATAAATAATCAGCAGTCACTCCAAATAGTTTGCTTAAATTCAAAACATTTGAAGCATCTGGCTGTGCCGTTTCACTTTCCCAGCGAGAAATCGCTTGTCTGGATACGTTCAATTTTTCAGCCAAGTCCTCTTGCGACCAGCCATTTATTTTTCTGAGTTTTACTAACTTATCTGATAATTTCATAATGAAATCCTCCTTTGATTTGATGATTTCATTGTAGTTGCATACGCCTTTTGATGCCACCACATCAACTTTACATTTCCGCAACATGACGTTACATCGCTGCAAAATCCAAAGTTTCTGTTCTCGATAACTTCTTATTTATCGTTTAGATCATTTTATCATATTTTCCTGTTTGCATCAATGCTTGGTGAAATTGCCGGAGGTTAAATCCATCAGTCCAAAGGGTAAAAGGGAACAAAACAATCCCCTCTTGACGGGTCGTGAAAAAGATGGTATCCTAATCAAGTACGAAATGCGTACACGGAAATAGTACCACATTTGCAATCCTTTCAGAGACGGGGCGGTTGGTGCAAGCCCTGAGGCGGCATGGTGGGAAGGCATCTGTGGAGCAGCGGGGAGGAAATGCCCCGTCGGTGTTGCCGCCGTTAGCGGGCAGAAGAGTGCGTATCATCCAGATACGAATTCAGGTGGAACCACGGACTAAACTTTAGTTCGCCCTGAGCCGACCAACACTCGGCTCAGGGCGTTTTTTCGTTTTCTGAGCCAGAAAAGCAAAAGGAGAATAAGAACCATGATGAAGAACACTGACAAGACGATGGAAAAGATCGTCGCCCTTTGCAAAAACCGCGGCTTTATCTTCGCAGGCTCCGAGATCTACGGCGGCCTTGCCAACACGTGGGACTACGGCCCCTTGGGCGTTGAGCTGAAGAACAACGTCAAGAAGGCTTGGTGGAAGAAGTTCGTGCAGGAGAACCCCTACAACGTGGGTCTCGATGCCGCGATCCTCATGAATCCCCAGACTTGGGTGGCCTCCGGTCACGTGGGCGGCTTCTCCGATCCCCTTATGGACTGCAAGGAGTGCAAGGAGCGCTTCCGCGCCGATAAGGTCATCGAGGATTGGTGCCATGAGAACAACTTCGAGCTGGGCAAGGCTGTGGATGCCATGTCTCAGGCTGAGATGAAGGAGTTCGTGGAAGAGCACAACATCGCCTGCCCCACCTGCGGCAAGCACAACTGGACCGACATCCGTCAGTTCAACCTGATGTTCAAGACCTTCCAGGGTGTCACCGAGGATGCCAAGAATACCGTGTATCTCCGTCCCGAGACGGCACAGGGCATCTTCGTCAACTTCCAGAACGTGCAGCGCACCACCCGCCGCAAGCTACCCTTCGGCGTGTGCCAGGTGGGAAAGTCCTTCCGTAACGAGATC
>JAGAIH010000031.1 GCA_017626655.1 Clostridia bacterium
GGAACGCTTGGCCAACGGTGAGGAATTGGAGTCCAAATACCGCGATCATTCCTTGACAGGAAACTATGTGGGCTACCGCGAGTGTCACGTAGAACCCGACTGGCTCCTCATATACCAAAAGCATGACGATATCCTGATCCTGCTTCTGTATCGGGCGGGTAGTCATGCCGAGCTTTTCTCCAAATAGAACGTAACAGAACCGCGCCTCTGCCCAAAACAGAGACGCGGTCTTATTATCGTATGGAGATCTTACTGCTGACTTCCCAGCTTGTCCAGATCACGCACCAATCTCTCCAAAGCGCGCTGGGCCGAGGTGGTCATGCGCTTGTAGCGGGAAACGGCGTCGTTCTCGCCCTTGTCCACAAGCTGCTGGAAGCCCTGGTGGAAGGAGCCCATGGAGTGGGAGTAGACGAAGCCTGCGTCGATGACGGTGTTGTTCACGATGATATCCATCATGGCGGCGGACTGGGGATCCTGGGCCAGCTTGGTACGCAGGGTGGTCTCGTAGTACACGGGACGGACGATGCGGTAGCTGATGGAGGACATAGCCTCCAGGACGGCGCTGAGCATATCGGCGCGGTCAGACTTCACGGTGTTGGGGAGGCAGGCGATGGTGAAGCCGTCGTGCATCTGGCTGTAGTAGGTCTTCTGATCCTCACTGTACTTGGGGATCGGCACCACGCCGTACTCCTGCTCCATCTGCCGCATGGCAGGCTCCTCCAGCATCTGGATGACCATGGTGCCCATGGCGGCGTAGCCACCCGAGAAGACGGTCATGACGGTCGCCTCGGCCTGGTAGTCGTCGTTCTCGATGTAGGCGGCGTCACCCGTTCCGTAGTAGAGAGCCAGCACCTTATCGGCCATATCGTGGAGCTTGGCGGTCTCAAAGACCCACTCGTAGTCGCCGTCGGTATTCTTCTTGATGATCTCCACCTCGCAGGCGGCCCAGTAAGGGTCAACGAAAATGAAGTCGTTGCTCACGAAGCCGTAGACGTCTCCCACCATATCCTTTTTGGCGTTGCCGTTGTCCTGATGGAACAGGGGCACCAGGGAGGCCTGCTTGTCCAGGGTCCAGGAGCCGTTCTCCACGTGCTCGTAGAGGAAGGGCTGGTTGGCATCCTTGAACAGGTCCTTGTTGAAGACGGTCACGTAGGTACGGCGGTACAGGGACAGCACCATAGCGCCCGTGACGCCGAAGGTGATGTCGTTGTAGGTCACCACGTCGGTAAAGCTCTGGTTCCACCAGGGCTTATCGAAGTCCAGATACTCGGTGTTACGGAGATTATAGAAGTAGTTGCCCGTGAACTTGGGGGCGGCGCGCCAGCACAGCTCCACCATGACGTCGTAGTCCGTGTTGCCGCCGTTGACAGCCATGATGACCTTGTCGATGGGGGTCTCCTCCTTGATGACGTTGATCTCCACGCCCAGCCGTTCCTCCACGGCCTTGTTGCGCTCGTAGATAGCGTCCTCCACGGCGTCGCCCGTCAGCTCGTCGTAGTCCATATCGTTGACGCTGATGAAGGTGATCTTCTCGCCCTTGTAGTTCAGATCGGCGGGCAGCTCGTCGGCGGGAATGGTGTCCTCGCCCTCCTCGGCGGAGGTGGTCTGAGAGGAAGGCTTGGTATCGGCGGGTTCGTCAGCCTCACCGCAGGCGGCCAGAGCGGGCAGCAGCATGAGGGAGGCCAAAAGGATCGCGAGGGTACGCTTCGTTCGGTTCATGGCGATTCTCCTTTATAGAATAATTCATGTCATTATAACACGGAAATGCTTCCGTGTCAAGTGGGAAGCGAGGACCGATTGCGATAAATCTATTTGACGGGACATTTTCGCCAAAAGAGAACCCCGCCCAAAACGGACGGGGTAATCATTCAAGAGTTAAGCCTTGGGAAGCGTATCCGCAAAGACCACCGTCATGATGCCGCCGCGGCGGTCATCCTCGGGGAGGGTGAGGACACCGTTATCCAGCATCCAGCGGTAGAAGTACATATAGAGATACGTGCCGTATGCTTTGTTTCTGGCACGGATGTACTCCTGCATATGGGCAGGATACAGAGAGGCCTCCAGCTCGCCGACCTGCTCGGAGCAGTTGGCATAGATGGCATTGTATTCATTCAGGTCGATCCCCGCGAACAGATCAAGGCAGGGAAGATCGCTTTTCACCACGGGGACATTGACCGAAATGCCGTCCTCGCGCCGCGCCACCAGCCCACGGGTAAAGAGCCGTTGATACTTGGACACATTGGGCTGATTCTCGGGAAGCTGACCCGTGATGAACTCGTAGAGAATATCGTAATCCTCGGTCATATTATCTTGCCAGCCGTTGGGACGGGTGTCATAGGCGGTATTCATCTGCACGGAGGCCAGGGCCTCGTACCGCTGTGAGCGACGGTTCATGTGTCCGCAAGACCACAGGCAGGTCATGTCGTAGTCTACGGTGTA
>JAGAIH010000296.1 GCA_017626655.1 Clostridia bacterium
ATCGGCGTCAGCCTCCTCGCGGCTCTGCATGATGAGGGCGACGGCGCGCTCACGGACGGCATCCAGGCGGGCGTCCAGCTCGTCGGCGGCGGTATCCAGCGCGGCGGCTTGCTCCTCGGCACAGGTCTTCTCACAGGCCTCCACGCGGGCGCGGGCCTCAGCCTCGGCGTTCGCCCGAATGGCATTGGCCTCGGTCTCGGCCGCCAGGACCTTTGAAATGGCTTCTTTGGACAAAAGATGCACCTTCCTTTCGTCGGAATGTGTTCATTTGAACTCATGAAACAGGCAAATGAATATCCCGAGAATATTTACTGAACTATTATATCACATTTCCCCTCGGTTTTCAATAGCTTTTTGGAATTTCACGCAAAAAATACCCAAAAAGGAACTTCGCACAAGGGGAGTGATCACGAAAAACAGTTTTCCTTTCATTTTAACGAAGTAAAGCATCAACCCAGCCTTTTTCCGTGGCTTTTGCGGCGGTTTTTGGGGCTTCTGACCGCTGTCAGCTCGGGCAAACGCCAGGAGTCCGTGGCGGTGACCGTCCGCTCGGCCAGCTCCCCGCGGCGGCTCTTCAGGGTGGCGGTACGGGTGACGGTCAGGCAGTCGGGGGAGGGGAGGGCGGCGGTCATGTCACAGGTGAGGACACGGCGGTCGAAGCGGTAGGGAGCGGCGCTCCCAAGGGCGGTGTAGGCGGCTCTCGCCTCCTCGGCGGGGGCGGTATCGGACCAGGCCAGGAAGCGTTCCGCCATATCCAGATACGCCGCGTTGAAGCGGGCTACGGCAGGGGACTCGCCCTCCCGGATATGGGGATAGGTGACGGTCACCTCCAGGACCACGCAAGCCCCCGCGCGGGTCAGACGGCGCAGGGTGAGGATCTCGACGGGGATGGTCTCAGGCATGGGGCCTCCTTTCGGGGTTGGGTAGGAGAGGGGATTGTTCAAATTGCGGTTTATCGGTCGGAGACCGATAAACCGCAATAGTGAAATACGCTTCGCGTGTGAAATGCCTTCGGCGTGAAATACGCTACGCGTGTGAAATTCGCCTGTTGGGCGAGTTGTGGAAAGAAACCCTACGGGTTTCAATTGAATGAAAATGGACAGAACCGAAGGTTCTGCACCTCAACTCGCCCGCAAGGGCGAATTTCACGCGCCGCTTGCGGCGTATTTCACTCGTGCGTAGCACGAATTTCACGATCCCACAGGGATCATTTCACTTGGGTTTATCGGAACGATAAACCCAAATTTGAAGCATAATATCCCGCCTCCAAGCGCACTCTCATCCCAGTATATGCACCCAATGAGAAAACGCCCCCGCCAAAGCGGAGACGTTGACTCAGCGAACAACTGCTTTTTCAGTTTCGGCGGTAGGCCGCACCGAGTAGCCCAGCACCGACTCCATATGGTTGGCGATACGCTCCTGGAGCATGCCCGCGATGGCGGCGGGGGTCATGTGGCCGTATTCCTCGTAGGGGATGGGGGGGAGGTAATGGACCTCCGTATGTACCGCCTTCAGTCCCTTGATGCCGAAGGGCTTAAAGGAGTCGATGATGGCCACGGGGATAATGGGGCGTTCCGAGATGAGAGCCGAGCGGATACAGCCGCTTCGGAAGGGGTTCATAATATTGTCCTGATCCTTGCGGTAGCCTCCCTCGGGGAAGATGAGGTAGACCTTCCCTGCCTTGACCTCCTCGCCGATCTCGGTGATGCACCGCACCTGCTGGCGGATGTTGGTGTGGTCGATGCGCTTGCCCCGTACCAGGGCCACGTACTCGTTGGCGATGGGCATTTTGGAGCGTTTTGCGTTCATCAGCACGCGGCAGGGGCGGGGATGGCCGTACATGATGCCCAGGGCGTCGTACTTGCCTTGATGGTTGGAGTACATGATGTAGCCCCCCTCGGCGGGGAGATTCTCCAGGCCGTAGTAGGAGGTCGTGGCGCGGGCGGTCTTAGCCACCTTTTTGATCATGACCTTGCACAGCTCGTGGCAGTCCTCCTCGGAATACCGCTCGGGGTGCTTGGCGTATCTCCGCATCTTGGGGACGAACCAGATGATGGAGTGGATACGCATGACGATGGTATAGTAGAAACGGAACATGACACTCTCCATTTCGCCCTTTGGGCGATTCGAATATCCTTGATTTTTCCGCAGGGAAACCACACGGGGCGGACTCCCGTACGGCGGTATGATAACACGGGTATGTAAATTGAATCTAAATTGGGACAATGATGCCAAAATCTGTCAAAGCTATTGACAAATCTTCCGTTTCCCTGTATAATATAACCAAATAATTTCAGCAAAGCGAGGTATGTCTCCATGCTCTATACCAACAGCTGCCCCCCCCCCCCATTTACCCCCCCCCCGTTTGACCCCGGCGACGCCCAATGG
>JAGAIH010000032.1 GCA_017626655.1 Clostridia bacterium
GCTGAAATGCTACCGCAAGGGACTCCGCGTGCTGACCACCTTCCTGCTGACCGACTATTACGACGACCCCGCCGATCAATACCTGTGGGACGGGATGCAGACCTTCCATTGGAGCTTTCACCAGTGCATCGCCGCCTGTCATAAGAGATTGGGCAATATGGAAGAATGTTAGAAGGAGATTGCCGAGGCCTACCGACTCATATCCGTTGTATGGAAGGATTTTGAGGAAAACCGGGAATCGTATATGAAGTATTTCAATCAGTATTTACAGAATTACGGCCTCGCTGAATATGTCATATAATCCATACCGTTCCCCACCCAAAAGGCCGTCCCAAATCGGGACGGCCTTTCATCATGAAAAATGGTCACAGATCATCCGAACACCGCCTCATCCACTTCCGCGAGGGACGGAAAAATGAACGCGGGCTTCTCCCCCTCGGGCAGCTCCATAGCCTCCTCATAGGTCCCCTCCCCCGTCAGGACGAGGATGGAGGTGACGCCGTTCTTGGCCCCCAGGGCGATGTCTGTATACAGGCGGTCGCCGAAGATGCAGGTCTTCTCCCGGGGGATGCCCGTGACCCGCTCGATCATCTCCACCACCTCGGGGTAGGGCTTGCCCAGGTAGCGGGGGGTGACCCCCGTGGAGGCGGTGATGAGGGCGGCGATGGCGCCGCTGTCGGGCATGAAGCCTGTGTCGGTGGGGCAGTTGAAGTCGGGGTGGGTGCAGAGGTAGGTAGCGCCGTTTCGGATCAGGCGGCAGCCGTCGTCCAGCTTTTCGTAGGTCAGCTCGGTGTCAAAGCTGGAGACTACCACGTCTACGGAGTCCTCCTTCCCCGTGGCGAGGTTGATACCCCCCGCGCGGAACTGGGATTCCAGTTGTTTGGTGCCGATGAGATAGACGGTCTGATCCTTATGGTAGGTATTGAGGTAGGCCACCGTCACGTCGGCGGAGGACATGATCTCGCTTGCCGTGGGGGAGAAGCCCAGGCGGGTGAGCTTTTCCAGGTAGACGTCGGTGGAGCGGGAGGCGTTGTTGGTGAAGAACAGCACCCGCTTGCCCGCGGCGCGGAGGTTTTCGATGAAGCGGATGGCGAAGTCGAAGACGATCTTGCCCAGGTAGATGGTGCCGTCCATGTCGAAGACGTACAGCTCTTTGTCCTTGAGGATCTGGATGGGGGGATTCTGATGGTTCATGGTCATATGCCCGCAAAAGTGCGGTTTCCTTTCGGTTTTCTGTTAATGCTTTGTTTATTATTCTACTTTAAATTACTTTTCGCCGTATATTTCGGCAAAGATCGGGTCAAGTGCCGCCGCGACACAGGCAAAGCCCAGGTCGTTGGGGTGACAGCCGTCCACGCTCCCGCCATCACCGCCGAAGATGGCGAAGATGGTCTCTCCGTCCACGAAGTAGACCTCCTCCCCTCTGGCCTTGGCGTTCTCATAGGTGGTCCTGACCACCTCGCGGCGGGCTCTCTCCTCGGCGTTGTAGCGGATGCCAGGGCGGGTGATGAAGATGACGGGGATGTCGGGATGGGAGGCGCAGACATTCAAGTACATAGGCTCGTGGGTGGCGGCCAGATGCTCCACGGTGGGGGCGTTGTGATCGTAGGCATAGACAAAGGCCGACATGGGCTGGCTTGCGATGTAGTCGGAGATGGCCTGCTCGCCGCGGGCGCTCCCCGAGAAGCCCAGGTTGCGGAAGTCCACGTTGTACTTGCGGGATAGGATGTTTGGGTAGTTGTTCCCCGGGCGGGAGGCGCATCCACCTTGGGTGATGGAGGAGCCGTAGTAGACCGTGGGAGGCAGGTCGCGGTAGGGGTCGGCGGCCTCCACCACGGAGCCGGGGGTCAAGCCCAGCCACAGCTCGTCGATGCCGCCGTAAAGGGGGAGGTTCAGAAGGACGTCCTTCATGCCCTCCGTGGGGAGCCAGACCATGTTGGTATATCCCTTGTTCTCGGTCATCTTAATGGCGGCGTCGTTGCCCCCCTCGGTCATGCAGGAGCCGTAGTAGCGGTACTCGCCATCGTAGCCAAGGTAGACGTCCAGGCCCGCGGTACCCACCAGGGTCATGTGGGGCATGAGGCCCACCCCCGAGAGCTTGACCTTGACGGCCAGGTGGGGGGAGTCGGTCTTGAAGCGGACGCGGCCGCCCGAGGTGTGGAGGTTGAGCCACTTCACCCCCTCGTTGGTGGCGTCGGCCACCTCCTGGGGGATGCGGTGGTAGGGCGCGCCGTCGTGGGGATCCAACAGGCCGTGGATGGAGAAGGGCTCCTCCGCGGCGTTGCGGAAGACGATGGGGAGGTTGCAAATGGTTTCAACGGCCAGATTCTTGTCGATCTCGGAGATGGACTTGGACATGGAATGCCTCCTTATATAGTAAGATGGTGTTTTTCGCACAAAAGCACAAAAAAAACCGAAAATTTTGCTGATATTAGTATACCATATTCTTGATTTTTTTGCAAGAGTGTGGTATAATATTTTATCTGTATGAATAATGGACAGGTTTGGGCATTTCACGCCTGTTTCATGGAAAGGAATTCTTTTGTCATGACAGAGAACCTACATACAAGCGGCTCGGTGGTCCTGGGCATCGACGTGGGCGGCAGCACCACCAAGATCGTGGGCTTCAAGCTGGCCCCCGACGGCGGCCGTACCCTGATGCCTCCCCTCTTCGTGCGAGCCACCGACCCCATCACCTCCATCTACGGCGCCCTGGGGCGCTACACCGCCGAGAACGGTCTCGCCCTCTCGGATATCAAGCGCATCATGACCACGGGTGTGGGCTCCTCCTACCTGTCGGGCCCCATCTACGATCTGGAGTGCCGCTCCGTCCCCGAGTTCTCGGGCGTGGGTCTGGGAGGTCTGTACCTGTCTGGCCTCGACGAGGCCATCATCGTCAGCATGGGCACGGGTACGGCTCTGGTACACGCCAAGCGGAACCCCGACGGCACCACCGCCATTGACTATCTGGGCGGTACGGGGGTGGGCGGCGGTACGCTTCTGGGTCTTACGAAAAAAATGTTGGGTGTGGACACCATCGCCCACATCGAGCAGCTCTGCGAGGGCGGGGATCTTTCCAAGATCGACCTGACCATCAAGGACATCACCCAGCAGGGACAGTTCCCCGAGATGAGCATCAACCTCACCGCCTCCAATTTCGGTAACCTCAGCGATCTGGCCGACAGCCACGATATCGCTCTGGGCATCGCCAACATGGTGGCCGAGACCATCTTCATGATGTCCATCTTCGCGGCGCGGAGCAAGGGCATCTCGGATATCGTCCTGACGGGCAATCTCACCACCATCGCCCCCATCCGCAGGGTCTTCGAGGGGCTGGCCTCCCATTTCGGGGTGCGGTTCATCATCCCCGAGAATTCCAGCTTCGGTACCGTCATCGGGGCGGCGCTGTACGAGGGCTGATACCCCCATAGCCTCTCCCCTTGGGAGAGGTGTCA
>JAGAIH010000297.1 GCA_017626655.1 Clostridia bacterium
CCTGACCTCCGCCCACCGCGACCACCCCGAGCCTCTGCGCGGCGGCCATGCCCCCGGAGAGTTCACGGGTACTTCCCTCACCTTCACCGAGGAGGGCGTGAAGTACGTCTTCACCAACCATAAGGGCGAGGAGCTGGACTTCTCGTAACTTCCCCGTTCCCCTCCGTTGCGCCCAACAGGCGCACATCATTTCCGCGCAGCGGAACATCATCGTCCCGTAGGGACACATCATTTGCGCCTCCGGCGCAACATCATTTCCGCCCTGCGGAACATCATTTGCCGCCCACGGCAACCCAAGAAAGGAGTCCTCACCATGACCCCCAACACCCACAACCTCCCCCTGAAGATCATCCACAACTTCCCCTACCCCGCCAACGCCACCCTCGATGAGAAGAAGTCTGTCGTCACAAACTACCTCCTCGACATCAAGTCCCGCGGCTTTGGCGGTATCGTCAATAACGTCTGTACCCGCAACTACACCCTTGATCCCACCGAGTGGGAGGTCTTCGCCTTCACCGCCGACGAGTGCGAACGGCTGGGCCTGCGCCTCTGGATCTACGACGAGGACGGCTACCCCAGCGGCGCGGCAGGGGGCCTGACCATCGCCGAGAACCCCGACTTTGAAGCGACAGCGGTGGTCATGGTCAAGACCGAGCTTCCCGCGGGCGAGACGATCACGGTGGAGCTTCCCCGCGGCCATCAGCACTTCCTCTGGGCAGCCGCCTACCTCTGCGATGAGAACGGCACCCTCATCCCAGACGAAAACGGAGCCTACGTCCCCGTGGACACCGCCGACTGCCGCTTCTCCGCCGATCCCGTCACCCTCAAAAACCCCACTGATACCCCCGCCCTCGCCCTCTGCTTTGTCCGCAAGCGCCTCTACGAGGGCACCCACAGCGTCCACAACGTCTTCCAGTGCCGCCGCTACATCGATGTCACCAACCGCGACGCCGTGGCCGCCTTCCTCCGCAACACCTACGATCAGTACAAAAAGCACGTTCCCGCCCACATGAACGCGGGCGCGGGGCGGACCATCCCCAAGATTGGGCAGATCGAGGCCATTTTCACCGACGAGCCCTCCCTCATGGGCTGCTACATCAACGCGGGCCTCTACCCCCAAACGGTCAAGGATCCCTACGACGACGAAATGCCCCTCTACCCCGTCCTGACCTACGGCCGCGACGTGGCCAACGCCTACGCCTCCCGCTACGGCCGCGACCTCATGCCCGACCGCGTCCACATCTTCCTGGGGGACACCGACCGCTCAAAGTCGGTGCGCTACGACTACTATACCCTCCTCTCCGACCTCTACGAGGAGTCCTTCTTTTCCCAGATCTCGGATTGGTGCGCCCGCAACGGCATCAGCTTCTCGGGTCACCTCCTCCTGGAGGACGATATCCGCTACCACACCGTCTTTGAGGGCAACTTCTTCTCCCTCCTGCGGCATATGCACTTCCCCGGCATCGATATGCTCCAGTCCATCCCGAGTATGCTCTGCCACAGCGACTACGCCTTCACCCCCAAGCTGATCTCCTCCATCGCCCGCGCCTACAACCGCCCCCACGTCATGAGCGAGGTATCCGCCCACGCTCAGGGCGGGAACGTCACCCACGACCAGATGTACGCCTCCCTCTGCGCCCAGTACGCCCTGGGCGTGGACATCTTCACCTACTACTACGGCGAGCGCTTCATGGATCCCGAGACCTACACCAAGTACAACCACGCCCTAGGCCGCATCGACGGCATCATGGCAGGCCGCACCGTAGCCGATGCCCTCCTGTACTACCCCATCGAGACCTTCCGTATGCACCACTGTCCCTCGGATGCCCAGTACGGCAGCTACACCGAGGCCGAGAACAACTGCAAGAAGGGCCTCATGGCCATCCAGAATACCCTCCTGGACAACCAGATCGACTTCGACTACGCCGACTATGACGTCCTCTCCCGTATGACGGTCTGCGACGACGGCACCCTCCTCTCCCCCCACGGCGACCGCTACGCCGCCCTAATCCTCCCCCCCATGGAGTACACCCCTGCCATGGCGAACCTCCTCTCGGATACCGCCGCATGGGGCAACGTCATCCAGATCACCCCCGACACCGACGTCCGCGCCGCCATCGAGGAAATCCCCGACCGCCTGACCCGCCGCGCCCTCACCGCCGAGGGGGCTACCCACGGTGTCCTCCGCCTCGTCCGAGACACGGACAATGGCCGCGCCTGCCTGCTGGTCAATACCAACGAGGAGCCCGTCACCGCCTCCTTCACCATAAGCGGCATGAAGGCTCCCATCCTCTACGATCCCTTCGCGGATGAGGTGATTCCATGCGACTTCACCCCCGACGGGGATGAGTTTAGCTTCACCGTTACCTTGGGGGCTTTGCAGAGTTTGATCGTGAAGGAGAAGTGAGCGGGAAATTGGGGTTTATCGAACTGTTTGACGGGA
>JAGAIH010000298.1 GCA_017626655.1 Clostridia bacterium
GGCCTCGGGGGTGTTCTCGGTGGCCCAGACGCCTGTGACGCCGGGGTAACGGCCGGGGTCGGTGCGGTTGGGGTTCATGCGGCCGTTCATGCCGTCGTGGTCGTCGCTGCCGCCGATGACTCCCATTTTCGCGCCTCGGCGGAGGGCGTCCTGCCAGTAGCCGCCCTCACAGGCGAAGTCGGAGGGACCGCAGGGGCATCCCATGTACTCGACAGCGTCACCGCGGGACATGACCTCAATGAAGGGGGTAATCAGCTCCACGGGGAGGGCCATGAAGTCGGCGGCGGAGGTGAAGAGGTAGGTATCGTGGGGGCAGGCCAGCACGTCGTCGCGGGCCAGGAGGGCGGCCAGCTCTGCGGCGGTGAACTCACCGTCACGGACACCTCGCACCATCTCGGGGTTGCGGTCGCGGAAATACAGCACCAGATTGTTGTAGAAGGGGTAGGAGTCCCGCTCGTAGCCCAGGAGGGTGGAGAATTTCCCTTCCTCGCAATACTCATGGGCCTTTTGCTTGATGAGATCCCACTTGGAGGGGTTGCCCACCCACAGCTCGGGGGAGCCCACACCGCCGTGGTCATGGTCGGTCAGCACCGCGAAGTCCAGCTTGGCCAGGTCGCGGATGTTTTTGAAGTAGGTGTCGATATCGGGACGGCCGTCGGAGAGGTTGGTGTGACCGTGCATCTCGCCCACCAGGGGAATATACGCGGGGGCGGGGGGATCGTAGCTTCTCTGGGCGGCGTTCATGCGGCCTACGAGGGTGGCGCGGTCGACGCTGTCCCCCGCGTAGACGGCATCGGTGAAGGCCGCCGAGCGATTGGGGGTGTCGAAGCGCTTAGCCAGATACTTGTCGGGATGGTTCATGAGAATACCTCCATATCCGAGAGTGGGTATGGAGGTATTGTAGCATATTTTGGAGGGATTGTCAAGGGGCCGTCAAGAGCCGGATAGGATGACCGCGTTCTTGAACACCCGCTCATGCTCCTCGAAATACAGGACGAGATCGTAGATGCCGCCCTCGACTCCCTCGGGGATCTCGAAATACTGATCGCTGTGTATGGTCTTTCCACCCTCCAGGGTGCGGATTAGGAAGCCGTCCGCTATAATATTTTGATTTTTCAGCTCGATGACGATCTCGCGGCCGTCCTTGACGTTGACCAGCCTGGCCTTGGGAACGGTCACACCATTGCCGAAGCGGGTGATGGTATCCCCCTCATTCGTCATACGGATCTCGACCGCCAGGGTGTCTCCCGCCTTGTAGGTGAGCTTTCGTTTCAGGATCTTGTAGGAGAAGGTATACGCGGCGGGCTTGCTCTCGGGGACCACGGTCACAGCGGTAGTCTCGGAGCGGAAAACGCCGCTTCCCAGCTCGCCCCAGAGGTAGGCCACCAGCTCGTACTCGCCAAAGGGGGCGTCCTCGGGGATGGTAAAGACGTCTGAATAGTAGGTGTAGTCGGACTTGGGGATCTCGTAGCCGGTCTCCTTGTGTCGGAGGGCCAGCCTGACCATCTGATAGAGGCTGTAGTCATAGTAGACGATAGCTTCGCAGGCAGACCTTCGGAGGATGGTGGTAGGCTCGTAGGTGAAGCCGCAGGCGGGGACGATGTCATCCTTGAAGACGGTCTCCATGATGCATTGCAGCTCGGTGTTTGCATCCGGTTCCAGCTCCAGGCAGTTCTCCTCCGCTCTGTGGTCGATGGTTCGGATGTAGGGACGGTCCACGTAGGCGTGATAGCTCCAATGGATCTCGTCGAAGGTGAAGCCATAGGCGGAATAGTTGTCGATGCGGTCCTCGACGGGGGTGGCGGTATTCAAGAGAGCCGTGATGCGCCGCGCGTACATACGCATCTCCAGGTCGCGGTTGGTGTAGATATCCTCTTTCTGATAGGCCATTTTATCTACCGTATCCGGGAAACGGTCGTTCGGGTGGGGAGTCTCTGAGACTCCGTAGGTATCCCACAAAGACTCCAGATGGCGGTTGACCGTGGTCATCTGGATATGGGTCAGGCGGTACTGGATCCTGTGGGCGCGGTCGGTCAGGTAGCCGCTGTTGGTGTTGTACCACAGGACACTGCCGCCCACGCGGAAGCGGACGTTGGCGATGACATCCTCATACTCCTCCTGGAGGACGGGGCTGTTGGTGTTGAAGACCGAGACCAGAGCATCCCCGATCTGCTGTTGCTCCTCGTTCTCGGTCAAGGAAACGTCCAACAGCTTGTCGTTTTCGGCGTTAGCGGCGAACACCTCTATTTCCCCGCCGTAGGTCTCCGAGGGAGCGGTATCGACGGTCAGCACGTCGCGGAAGACGCGGGTGTGGTCCTTGTAGGTCAGGACCAGGTCAAAGCTGGCGCCGTGCAGGTACTCGTCGGAGGGGATCGTGACGTAGATATGGCCCTTGCCCGTATCCCCCGTGTCGATCCAATGGTCCTCCGCCGCGTCGGAGGTGGTGGCGTACTCCACCTCCAGGGTCACGGTCTCCCCCGCCACGGCGGCGATGAGCTTGGCCTTGGGGGCGTAGTCCGACACACAGCCGTAGTAGGAGAAGCCCGCGCCGTTATTGGTCAGAGACAGGATGATCTCCACGGTATCCCCGCCCGACACGGTGGAGGGGGTAGTCAGCTCATAGCCGAAGGAGAAGGGCTGGGACTCGGGATCGGGGGCAGGCTCGGGGACGGTCTCAGGCTCGGAGACACCGTTGGTGCCGTTGACGGTAGGGTCGATCCAGGGGGCCTCGGTCTCATGAGACGGATGATCGGCCGGATGATCTATGACGCGGGACAGCACCGCGCCGCCGCCGACCAGCAGGATCCCCGCCAGTAGGATACAGGCGCAGGCCACAAGAGCCTTGCGGAAATTCGGGCGCTTCTTGGGGGGCGGAGGGTTCGCGCCATCCAAA
>JAGAIH010000299.1 GCA_017626655.1 Clostridia bacterium
AGCCCTTGATGGTGAGGCTTGCCATCTCCTGGACGGAGGCGGGGGCCAGCACGATCATGCGGTAGTCGCCGTGACCGCCGCCCTTGGTGGCCTGGAAGTAGTCGGCCTGGGAGGGCTGGATACCGCCGAGACCGGGGCCGCCACGCTGGACGTTGACCACCAGAGAGGGGAGATCGGCGCCTGCCAGGTAGGACAGACCCTCACTCTTGAGGGAGATTCCGGGGGAGGAGGAGGAGGTCATGACACGGGTGCCGGTGGAGGCGACGCCGTAGACCATATTGATGGCCGCGACCTCGGACTCTGCCTGGAGGAACACGCCGCCGATCTTGGGGAGACGCTTGGCCATGTAGGCCGCGATCTCGGTCTGGGGGGTGATGGGGTAGCCGAAGTAGTGGCGGCAGCCCGCGATGATGGCGGCCTCCGCAATGGCCTCGTTACCCTTCATAAGTACCTTATCTGCCATGTCGTCACTCTCCTTTCTCTACCTTGATGATGCAGTCGGGGCACATGGTGGCGCAGAAGGCGCAACCGATGCAGGCCTCGGGGTTCTCTGCCACCACAGGATGGTGGCCCTTCTTGTTGATCTGATCCGCAGCCAGTGCCAGCACGTGCTTGGGACAGACGTCCACGCAAAGGCCGCAGCCCTTGCAGTTGTCGGTTTTGAAGGTCAATTTACATTTTGCCATATTGTTTTTCTCCTTACGTAGGATCAAAGATACTTGTTTTTCTGCAAGCCCAGCGGGAACGCGTTCGGCACCTTCCCTGCCACGGCGGGGTACAGCTCCTGCCTCACAGTGGTCATGACCACGGGAAGACCCGAAAGGCCGCTGACCTCCTCGGCGTAGTCCCGAGAAGCCAGGATATCCTCGGCGGTGGTCATGGCGCCCAGATTGGAGTTGTTCACAAGACCCGTGAAGCGGATGCCCCCCGCGAACTCGATCTCCCGCAGGACCTCCATGGTGGAGGCGGCGTCGCGGGTGAGAGGGCGGTAGCAGTTGATGACCATGAGCATCTCATAGTCGTTCTCCAAAAGGATCTTGGGAGCCAAGCGGCCCAGCACCAGGGCGCCGCGGTCGTCGCCGCCGATATCCAGGACGGCGGTCATGGAGCGGTCGTCGGTGAGTGCGTACATCTCTTGAGGGAGGGCGGGGATATCCACGTTACTGTTGGCGTAGGCCGAGCAGATGAGGCGGATGCCCTGCTGTTCAAAGAAGGCCGCGCTGTCCTTGGTGCGGAAGTAGGGGTTGACGATATCCAGATCCGCCACGGTCACGCTGTCATGGGACTTCTTCAGCTCGGCGGCGATGTTCACTGCCACGTTGGTCTTGCCGCTTCCGTAGTGGCCGCAGAGGATGGTTAAGCGTTTGAGGGGATACATGGACTGTTCCTCCGTCAGAGCTTATTGCGCTGGATCTTACCGCTGGTGGTCTTGGGCAGCTCGTCGCGGAAGACCACGATACGGGGATACTTGTAGGGGGCGGTGCGCTCCTTGACGTAGCGCTGGATCTCCTTTTTCAGTTCCTCGGTGGGCTCGGTCCCCTTCACCAGGACGATGGAGGCCTTGACCACCTGGCCGCGGACCTCGTCGGGCTCGGCGGAGACGCCGCACTCCAGGACGAAGGGCAGCTCCATGATGACAGACTCGATCTCGAAGGGCCCGATGCGGTAGCCCGAGGACTTGATGACGTCGTCCACACGGCCAACGAACCAGTAGAAGCCGTCCTCGTCCTTCCAGGCGGTGTCCCCCGTGTGGTAGTAGCCGTCGTGCCAGACCTCGGCGGTCTTCTCGGGGGCGTTGTAGTAGCCTGTGAACAGACCGCAGGGCGCGCCGTCGGCCACGCGGATGCAGATCTCACCCGTCTCACCCACGGGAACGGGCTTGCCGTCGGCATCCTGCAGCTCCACCTCGTAGATGGGGGCGGGCTTACCCATGGAGCCGATCTTGTGGGGGGCACCCGTGAGGTTACCGATGATCATGGTGGACTCGGACTGACCGAAGCCCTCCAGGATCTGGAGTCCCGTGGCCTTCTCGAACTGGCGGTAGACCTCGGGGTTGAGGGCCTCGCCCGCGGTGGTCATGTGGCGCACCGAGGACAGATCGTATTTGGAAATATCCTCCTTGATCATCATGCGGAGCATGGTGGGCGGAGCGCAGAAGGTGGTGATCTGGTGCTTGGCGAACATGGGCAGGATATCCGCCGCGTCGAAGCGGTCGAAATCGTAGACGAAGGTCGCCGCCTCGCAGAGCCACTGTCCGTAGAGCTTACCCCACATGGACTTGGCCCAGCCCGTGTCGGAGATGGTCAGATGCAGGCCGTCGGGCTCCACGTTGTGCCAGTAGCGGGCGGTATGGAAGTGACCCAGGGGGTACTTGTGGTTGTGGGCCGCGATCTTGGGGTAGCCCGAGGTGCCCGAGGTGAAGAACATGAGGAGCAGATCGTCGCCGCAGGGGGAGTCCTCGGTGCGGTTGTAGTGGGAGGAATACAGGGTGTACTCCTCGTCGAAGCTGCGCCAGCCCTCTCGCTCGCCGTTCACAATGATCTTGTGCTTCAGAGTGGGGCAGCTCTCGGCGGCGATGTCCACCTGGTGGGCGGTGTCGCCGTCGGCGGTGCAGAGGATGGCCGAGACACCTGCGGACTGGAAGCGGTACTCGAAGTCATGCTCCTGGAGCTGATTGGTGGCGGGGATGGCGATGGCGCCCAGCTTGTTCAGACCCAGCATGGCGAACCAGAACTGGTAGTGGCGCTTCAGCACCAGCATGACGCGGTCGCCCTTCTTGATCCCCAGGGACTTGAAGTAGTTGGCGCACTGAGCAGAGGCTCGCTTCATGTCCTTGAAGGTAAATCGCCGCTCGGTGTGGTCCCGGGAGACGTGGAGCATGGCCAGCTTCTCGGGATCCTTCTCGGCCACGGCGTCCACCAGGTCGAAGGCGAAGTTGAACTTGTCGGTGTTCTTGAAGGTAATGGAGGTAGGGGTGCCCAGCGCGTTTTCGGTGACGTCGATGAACTTACGCCAGACGCGGTCGCTCTGCTGGTCGCGGTGGACCGTGGTCTCCTTCTTGGTGGCGGGGACCGCCTCGGTGGGCGCCAGCTCGGGGATGGGCTCCCCCGTGGGGTTGAGGACGATGGCGTAGAACACGCAGTCCTGACCGCCCACGGCGATCATACCGTGAGGGGTGTCGGAGTCGTAGTAGATGGTATCGCCCGCGCTCAGCACCTCGGTGTGCTCGCCCACCTGTACCATGAGCTTACCCTCGATGACGATATCCAGCTCCTGCCCCGCGTGGGTGGTCAGCTCGATGTCGCGGTGCTGGGCCTCCTCGGAGTAGGCGGAGCGCACGAACAGAGGCTCGGCGATACGGTTCTGGAAGGCGTAGGCCATGTTGTAGTACACCATGCCGTGGGCCTTGGCGATCTCCTGCCCCGCGCCCGCGCGGGTGACGGTGTAGGACTTCAGCTTGGGGCTGTAGCCTTCAATAATTTCGGTGACGTTGACGTTCAGCGCCAGGGCGCAACGGTAGATGAACGCGAAGTTCAGGTCGCTCTGACCGCTCTCGCAGAGGAGGTACTCCTCTACGGAAACGCCGGTCTTGGCGGCCATCTGCTGGGGCTCCAGCCCCTCGATCTCACGGAGGGCGCGGATACGTCCCGCCATCTCCTTGATCTTAAAATCCAATCCGGACATGGAGGAGGGCTCCATCGTTTTGGTTATCTGATCCATGTTCAATCCTTTCTCGGGTGTCGCGAGGCGTACTAAAAGCAAAGCAAGCGCACCCGTCCCAAAGTGTCGTTACTTTGAGACGAGTGCGCATAAATCACTTATACAGCACCCGCGGTACCACTCAAATTGCGGAAAACTCCGCCACTCAGTCGGGTCCATCAACCCGTAGACACTAACGCGGTCTGACTCGGAGCGGGTCTACTCTCACGGGGTCTTGCCCGCGGTGATTTCTTCCGCTCGGCTCGGGAGCTACAAATACCGCGACCGTGTCGGCAGCTTACACCAACCGCTACCTCTCTGGGGACCGTGCCGTGGCATCCTCTCCGTCAATGCCTTTGATACAGATAATTATAACACAACTTTGTTTGTTTGTCAATTATTTTATTTGGGTAAAACCACGCAAAATTTCCTGTCATGACAAGTAATTTTTTGTAGTATTTCACACCTTTCCAAAATGTACAGCATAACCAGTCAGTCAACGTACAAATTTAGGAGCGGCATTCTCCCGTCCTCCTCGTTTCCCAAATATCAGAGTGGGTAGCGAAGCGGCACCGCGGTAGTGAATGACCGCCGGTGGCGGGCAGAGCCGCGGTGTGACCGAGTCGCAACGAGAAGAGGGGTCCCCGCGGGGGTTTCTGAGACGGTCACGGGTCTCGGTTCGTAAGGCTCAAACTTTCAAACTGCACCAATGTATTTGGGTTTCAGTAACTTAAACCCATTTTTTGATTTTCAGAAAGTTTTTTGGAGTTCTTAGAACCTTCGCAATATTTGCCAAAGGCAAATTTGCCCCGAGCGCAGCGAGGATGTTTTCAAAAAAGGTTCTAAGCCGCCGGAGGCCGTTCCCCGATAAATTGCCATTTGACTGATGGCTAAATATCTTACAGCTTATTGCGCTGGATCTTGCCGCTGATGGTCTTGGGCAGCTCGTCGCGGAAGACCACGATACGGGGGTACTTGTAGGGAGCGGTGTTTTTCTTGACGTAGTTCTGGATCTCCTTTTTCAGCTCCTCGGTGGGCTCGGTACCCTTCACCAGGACGACGGAGGCCTTGACCACCTGGCCGCGGACCTCGTCGGGCTCGGCAGACACGCCGCACTCCAGGACGTAGGGCAGCTCCATGATGACAGACTCGATCTCGAAGGGCCCAATGCGGTAGCCCGAGGACTTGATGACGTCGTCCACGCGGCCCACGTACCAGTAGAAGCCGTCCTCGTCGCACCAGGCGGTATCGCCGGTGTGGTAGTAG
>JAGAIH010000300.1 GCA_017626655.1 Clostridia bacterium
CCGCCACCGAGCCCGAGAGCGAGTCCGACACGAATGACACCGCCGAGAGCGGGACCGAAAAGGATACCGCCGCCGCCACCGAGCCCGCCGAGACCGAGGCCGAGACCCACGCCCCCCGCTACGACTACTTCGGCGCCGACGTCAAGGCCGACGTTACCTTGGATCCGTCGGTCTATACCGACATGAAGCTCACCCTCCCCGCCGATCTGGAGATCACCCACGAGGCGGTCATGGACTACATCGAGCAGATCCTTTTCCAGTACCGCACCGCCGATAACGGCACCACCCAGGTCACCGACAAGGCCATGAAGTGGGGCGACGACGCCTACATCTACTACAAGGGCATGATCGACGGCGTGGCCTTCGAGGGCGGCTCCAACTGGGACGACGCGAACCCCTACACCCTGGGTCTGGGCTCGGGGGCCTTCATTCCCGGCTTTGAGGAGGGCCTGGTGGGTGTCATCCCTGCCAACGCCACCAAGGACAGCCCCGCCGAGGTTCACGTGACCTTCCCCGAGAACTACAACCCCGAGCTGGCGGGTAAGGACGCCGTCATCTACGTGGCGGTGGTCTACGCCGTCCAGTACACCCTCCCCGAGTATACCCGCGCTACCGTGGAGACCACCCTGAAGTACGAGGGCCAGAAGGACTTCTACGCCTCCGACGCCGCGTATCTCTCGGAGTTCGAGGACTACGTCAAGGAGTACCTGGAGAGCGAGATCGCCGAGGACGTGGAGTACGAGAAGATGAACGCCCTCTGGAACCACCTCACCGAGAAGGCTACCTGCCAAAACCTCCCTCAGTTGGAGCTGGACTACTACTACAACGCCTACCTGGGTGAGATCGAGTACTACTACGACTACTACAAGAGCTACGGCGGCACCGCCTTCACCGAGCAGTACCCCGACTTTGATTCCTTCGCCAAGAGCTACATGGGCGTGGAGGCCGACGGAGACTGGAAGGCCGAGCTGAACAAGCTCTGCGAGGACATGGTCAAGAAGGACATGATCACCCACGCCATCGCCGAGCTGGAGGGCATGGAGGCCCTCACCGAGGAGGAGTACGACGCCGAGGTCCAGTACTGGGTAGATTACTACCAGGGCTACATGACCAAGGACGAGATCATCGCCAACATGGGCGAGACCGCCATCTGCGAGGGCGCGCTGGCCGAGAAGGTGCAGAAGTGGCTCTTGGAGCGGGCGACCTTCACCTACGCCGACGCTGAATAAGTATATACAGAGGAGAGAAACCTATGAACCGCAGACTGCTTTGCATTTTGGCCATCCTGTCCCTTTCGAGCCTGCTGTTGCTGGCCTCCTGTAAGGGCGGCGATCAGACCGACGAGACCGGTACGGGCACCGGCAGCGGCACTACCGCCGAGACCGAGGCCGTCACCGCCATTCCCCGCTACGACTACATGGACGCTGTGGTGGCTCCCGATGTCACCATCGACCGCGCCGACTACGTGGGCATCACCCTGACCGTTCCCAACTCCCTCAAGGTGGAGGCCGACGACGTGCAGGCGTATCTTCAGTCGGGCATCCTCTTCCAGCACCGCGTGGCCGCCAACGGCACCGCCATGGTCAAGGACCAGGCCCTGGAGCTGGGCGACGACGCCTACATCTACTACAAGGGCTTCGTGGACGGCGAGGAGTTCGAGGGCGGCTCCAACTGGGACGACGAGTCTCCCTACAAGCTGGGCCTGGGCTCCGGCTCCTTCATCCCCGGCTTTGAGGACGGCCTGGTGGGTGTGATCCCCAACCAGACCTCCAAGGACAGCCCCGCCGAGATCCACGTCACCTTCCCCGAGGAGTATACCGAGGAGCTGGCGGGCAAGGACGCCATTTTCCACGTGGTGGTGGAATACGCCGTTCAGTACAATATCCCCGAGTACAACCGCGAGTTCGTGGAGAAGACCCTGAAGTACGAGCCCAAGCTGGAGTTCTACGCCTCCGACCGCGCCCTGCTGGATGAGTTCGAGGAGTACCTCCACGACTACCTGGTGCAGCAGAACGCCGAGGCCCTGGAGAACGCTAAGGTGGACTCCCTCTGGAACCACCTGACCGAAAAGGCCGAGTGCCGGAACCTGGTGGCCGACGAGGTGACTTACTACTACAACGCCTATATGTCCGAGATCGAGTACTACTACGACTACTCCAAGAGCTACGGCGGCGAGCAGTTCACCACCCTCTATCCCGATCTGGAGACCTTCGCCCCTGTCTACATGGGCCTGGCCAAGGACGCCGACTGGAAGGCCACCCTCACCGAGCGGGCCGAGCTGATGGTCGAGAGAGACATGATCACCCACGCCATCGGTGAACTGGAGGGTCTGGAGACCGTCACCGAGGAGGAGTACAAGGCCCAGATCAAGTACTGGGTGGACTACTACTACGGCTACATGACCGAGGCCGAGATCATCCAGAACATGGGCGAGGTCTTCCTCAAGGAGTCCGCCTTCACCGAAAAGCTGGACAAGTGGCTCATGGAGCAGGTGACCTTCACCTACGCCGACGGTACGCCTGTCGTCAGCAATACCGATAACGAGGCCGAAACCGAGACCTCGGAGGGTTAATTTGCACAAAGTTTTGAAATGTCGGGGGTTTTTTGAAAAAATATTGAAAAAACCCTTGACAAATCTGGACTTTGCGGTTATAATATAACAGTCAATGTCGTCCGCGCGGCTATCCGCGCAGCGTTTCTGCGCCTGTCAGACCGGCAGAATACACGCTCCGACAGCAAATCTTGAAGGAGGTATCCCGAAATGCTCAGAACTTACCAGCCTAAGAAGCGCCAGAGAAAGAAGGAGCATGGCTTCAGAAAGAGAATGAAGACCTCTGACGGTCGCAACGTTCTCAAGAGAAGACGTGCAAAGGGCAGAAAGAGACTGACCTACTAATTTAGATCTACTCCATATGCGAAAATCCCGAGGAAGTGATCGGACATAGCCTGCGCGAACGTCTGTCTTTCCTCGGGATTTTTCGCGGATAGAGGTCTTTTTCTCCCGCGTCCCCCATCCTCATTCATAGCTCACCGCTATGGGGAAGGAACCCACATGAAACCCTACGCCATCAAGGAGAACCACCTGTACCGTAAGACCTTCCAGCGGGGCAAGCGCTGGTCGGGCAAGCTGGTATCGGTGTACGTTCTTAAGGATCTTGCGGCCAAAAAGCTGAAGAAGGCGAACCCACAGAAGCAGTATATCAATCGGATCGGTCTGTCTGTGCCCAAACGCGAGGGCGGCGCCATTGAGCGCAACCGCGTCAAGCGCATCATCCGTGCGGGTCTGCAAGGCGTGGAGCGCCGTCATCCCCTTCGCCGCGGATTCCTCATCGTCATCGCGGCGCGCCCCGGTATCGAGCGGGTCAAATCCCCCGCCGTCGAGTCCGAGCTGCGCTACATCTTCAAGAAGCTGGAGATGTTCGAGCCGCAACCCAAAGCCGAGGAAGCCAAGGCTCCCTCCGCCCCGAGCAAGGAAGAGGCACCATGAAGCATATCGCCATGGCGCTGGTCCGCTTCTATCGGAAGTACCTGTCGGGGCTGAAGCCCACCCCCACCTGTCGGTTCCATCCGACCTGCTCGGCCTACGCGCTGGAAGCCTTTGAGAAACGGGGCTTTTTCGCAGGCCTGGCCCTCACCCTGTGGCGGATCCTCCGTTGCAGTCCCCTGTCCCCCGCGGGATTCGATCCCGTGCCCGAGCAGGGCTTCAAAACCATGCCCATGCGCTGGAGTAAATACGACAAATACCGCGCCGAGCATGAATCCGTCCCGGATGACACTTTGAGTGATCCCAAGGAGTCTGAAGACCTCGATGACCTCGATGACCTTGATGACCTTGATGACCCCGAGGATAACGCCTGACCTCCCCTCTGACACCGAGACGGCCCACCCACCGAACACAGCGGCCAAAGCACGAGGAGCCGCGCCCCGACTTCCTTTGCCGGGGTATCCGAACAAGATCAAAGGAAACATCAGAATGAAAAGAAACACGAAACTCTCGAGAAAGCTCCTGACCCGCGTGGTCATGGGCCTCTTACTGCTGGCTATGCTGGGCGGTGTCCTCACCTCCTGCGGCGCAAGAGGCGGCAGTAAGATCACCACCATTAACAAGGGCTACGTCATTGCCGAGACCATGCTCACCGACAAGAATGGCCTCACCGCCGCCCAGCTGGATAAGCTGGCCGACGAGATCGTGGCCTCCAAGAACGGCTTTGCCATCCGTGAGCAGCTGGTGGCCGCCATGCGAGGCTACGATATGTCCGACCCCGCCTTTAAGGACGAGGACGTCAAGAACGGTACCCTGGCCGCCCAGCCCGACAAGGTCCCCCAGTTCGCCATGAACGTTCTGAAGAACGGCGGCCTGGAGACCTTCGGCTACTACAACGCCGCCGGCGAGATCGTCATGACCGCCGCCGACGTGGAGACCCTGGTCAAGGTCTTCCAGACCAACGTGGACGTGGACGCCAAGCTGAACTGGCTGGACCAGATCCTCCACTGGATCGGTCTGGGCTTTGAGTGGCTCATCAACGTCCCCGGCTTCGGCAGCTTCATCCTGGGTACGGTCTACTTCGCCATCGCCCTGGAGATCCTCATGATTCCCCTGGGCATCCACCAGCAGAAGAACTCCCGCAAGCAGGCCAAGCTCCGCCCCCGCGAGATGGCCATCCGCAACAAGTACAAGGGCCGTAACGACCAGGCCACCCAGCAGAAGGTGAACCAGGAGATCCAGGAGCTGTACACCAAGGAGGGCTACTCCCCCATGGCGGGCTGCCTCCCCCTGCTCATCACCCTGCCCTTCCTTATGTTCCTGTACTACATCGTCATTGACCCCATGACCTATATGATGGGCGCCTCCGAGGGTCTGACCTCGGCGTTCCTGACCTTTGCCGACGCTCCCGCCGCCGCAGGCGGTCTGGGCCTGGTCTTGACCTCCGACAGAGGTACCATCGAGGTGCTGTCCCTGATCCGCGAGAGCGGCATCAGCATCGACGGCCTGGCTGATTTCGCCTACCTGGCCAACGGTGCCGACTGCCTGTCCGCCCTGGACGGCATGGCCGAGCGCATCCCCGACTTCAACCTCTTGGGCCTGAACATGGGTCTGGCTCCCGGCTTCGAGACCCGCGATCAGCTGATCCTGCTGTTCATGCCTGTCCTGACCTTCGTGGTCTACTGGGGCAGCGGTAAGATCAGCCGCAAGTTCACCTTCCAGCCCATGCAGAACGGCGACCAGAAGGACCCCGCCCAGGGCTGCTCCAACAACATGATGAACATCATGATGCCCGCTATGTCGGCCTGGTTCACCTTCATGGTCCCCGCCGCCGTGGGTCTGTACTGGATCTTCAAGAGCATCATCAGCACCATCAAGCAGTTCATCCTCTTCAAGGTCATGCCTCTGCCCACCTTCACCGAGGAGGACTACAAGGCCGCCGAGCGCGAGCTGGCCGGTAAGGACAAGAATAAGCCCGTCAAGCGGGATCCCAACGCCCCCAAGAACCCCAACGTCCGCTCCCTCCACCACATCGACGACGAGGACTACGAGTCCCCCGCCGAGCGCGAGGCACGCCTGGCCGCCCGTAAGCGGGACTACGTGGAGCCCGAGGAGGAGACCCCCAAGCAGAAGACCGCCGAGGGTCAGTACGGTGAGGGTGCCGTTCTCAAGGAGGACGACCGCCCCGCCCGCAAGGACAAGCGTGACAAGAATAAGAAGAACAGCGACGATTGATCGCGAAAAGGGCGCGCCCGCCGAGAGCTTGCGCGGGTGTTGCCCAACATAACTGAAAGGATAGAGTTTTACCGTCATGAAGAAGGAAATCG
>JAGAIH010000033.1 GCA_017626655.1 Clostridia bacterium
CAAACCTCATCCACCATCCTTCGGATGGTCCCCCTTCCCCAGAGGGGAAGGTCGGAGAACGAGTCTCTACTCACCGATAAACCCAAATTTGAAGCATTTTCCAATCGCCAAGATAACTAAAAGGGGAGGACAAGCCTCCCCTCATGTTTGTTACGGGTAACAGGACTTGAACCTGCACTCACAAGGAACCGGATCCTAAATCCGGCGCGTCTGCCAATTCCGCCATACCCGCGTACCAGGGTATTATACCACAAACCCGCCCGCTTGTCAAGCCGTTTTGCCCGAAAGAGGGGGAGAACATCAAAAAATACGGTTGACAAAATCCCGCTTTTGTTATATAATATAAGTTGGATTATTACACGACCCGACAGGCACCGACAAGGAGCGAATGCCCCGTTTGCGCGCCTCGGGCATCGAAAGGAAATACTATGTACATTCTCGGCATGGAAAGCTCCTGCGACGAGACCTCCGCCGCCGTGGTGGAGATGACCGACGGCTCCGACGGCTCGCCCGCGGTACGCGCCATCAAGTCCAATATCGTGGCCTCCCAGATCGAGACCCACCGCCTCTACGGCGGCGTGGTCCCCGAGATTGCAAGCCGCGCCCACATCGAGGCGGTCTCCCGCATCACAAGGGAGGCCCTGGACGAGGCTGGGGTCACGCTCGCGGATATCGGCGCGGTGGCCGTCACCTCCCACCCCGGCCTCATCGGCGCCCTTTTGGTGGGGGTCAACTTCGCCAAGTCCCTGGCCTACGCCAATCAGATCCCCCTAGTCCCCGTCAACCACATCCACGGCCACGTGGCCGCCGCCTACCTGCAAGAGCCCGACTTGAAGCCCCCCTTCCTGGCCGTGGTGGTCTCGGGCGGTCATACCTCCTTCTACCTGGTGGAGGACTACACCTCCTTCAACGAGATCGGCGCCACCCGCGACGACGCCTGCGGCGAGGCCTTCGATAAGGTGGGCCGCGTCATCGGCATGCCCTACCCCGGCGGCGCCGCCCTGGACAAGCTGGCCTACGAGGGCGACCCCAAGGCCTACCCCCTCCCCAGCCCCGCCGTCAAGGGGGACGACCTGGACTTCTCCTTCAGCGGTCTCAAGACCGCCGCCCTCAACCTCATCAACCAGGCCGAGCAGAAGGGCGAGCCCCTCAGCCGCGCCGACCTGGCCGCCTCCTATACCCATACCATCGTCCGGGGCATTGTTCAGAAGACCGACACCGCCCTCTCCACCAAGGCCAAGGGAGTCACCACCCTGGTCCTGGCGGGAGGCGTCGCCGCCAACAGCCACATCCGCTCGGCTCTCGCCAGCCTCTGTGAGAAGCGGGGGATCCGCTTCATCGTCCCCGACCGCCACCTCTGCGGCGACAATGCCGCCATGATCGCCGCCGCCGGCTACTATGAGTACCGAAAGGGCACCCGCGCCGACACCTCCCTCAACGCCTCGGCTTCCGATTACATTTGATCCTCGGTCTTGCTTGCATAACAAGCAAGACCTTCCGAAACTTGCCCCGAAGGGGCAAACTTCACTGCCCGCAGGGCAACTTCACTGCTCCGCAGGAGCGACCTCACACGCGCGAAGCGCGTACTTCACTGCTCCGCAGGAGCACCAAGGAGTCCCCATGGATAACAAAAACCAAACCCCAACCCCCTCTCCCGCCGTTGTCAAGCGCCTCCCCCGCTACTACCGCTACCTCCGCGAGCTGATCACCCAGGGCAAGATGCGGATCTCCTCGGGAGAGCTGTCCGCCATGATGAACGTCACCGCCTCCCAGATCCGCCAGGATCTCAACTGCTTCGGCGGCTTCGGCCAGCAGGGCTACGGCTATAACGTCAACTACCTCTTCGCCAAGATCAGCGAGATTTTGGGCGTAGGGGCGGGCTTCCACGCCGTCATCATCGGCGCGGGAGACCTGGGCCGCGGCCTCATCCATCAGTCCATGTTCGAAAAGCGCGGCGTGGATATCCTGGCCATGTTCGATACCGGCGAGGGCCTGGTGGGCCGTACCGTGGCGGGCATCGAGGTCCTGGCTCTGGATACCCTGGAGGATTTCTGCGCCGAGCATCAGGTGGATATCGCCGTCATCACCTGCCCCAAGGAGCAGGTCAGAGACATCGCCGCCCGCCTGGTGGCCTGTAAGGTCAAGGGACTCTGGAACTACATGGGCGTGGAGCTGGGCTACAGCCCCTCTGAGATCGTGGTGGAGAACGTCCACCTGGGCGACTCCCTCATGATCCTCAACTACAAGATGCTCTCCCGCTACGGCAAGGACGACGACGAGCTGAACGCCTCCGAGGACGCCATCAGCGACTTCGAGGGGCAGACCGAAAACTGAGTAACATTTGCGAAAGAGATTCGACATGAACATACAGCTGCAATACGGCACCGCCGTGGCCGCCGTCCCCGCCTCCGCCCTGGCGGTGATGGATCGGGCGACCAAAACCGACCTTCGGGTGCTTCTGACCCTCTGCGCCAAGCCCGCCCTCACCGCGGGGAACAGCTTTGGCGAGTGTGTGGGCGGTATCGCCGCCGAGGTGGGATGCACGCCTGCTCAGGTGGAGGCCTCCCTGTCATTCTGGAGAGGAGCGGGGGTTCTGAACGTCCTGGACGAGAATAGCGCGGCCACCGAAAAGCCCGCCGAGATCAAGGTAGCGGTATACTCCGAAGCCCCCGAGGAGGTGACCGAGCCTGTGGCTCCTGCCGCCGAGGAGGAGGACAAGCCCTCCGCCCCCGAGTCCCACCGCAAGCTCCGGGCCGCCGACGCACTCCCCACTACAATTCCGCCGAGCTGGCCGACCTGCTGGAGAGCCGCAAGGAAGCCGCCGAATACCTGAAGGAATGCCAGGAGATCTGGGGCAGGATGTTCAATATCCACGACCACAACATCATTCTGGGCCTCACCGACTACCTGGGCCTGGAGTGGGACTACGTTCTGACCCTGCTGGCCTTCTGCGTCAAGGAGCAGGACAAGCGGGGCATCAAGCGCTCCATCCGCTACGTGGAAACCCGCGCCTTTACCTTCTACGACGAGGGCGTCGCCGACCTGCCCGCCCTCCAGGAAAAGATTCGCCGCATCGAGCAGATGGAGGAGGTGGAGGGAAGCCTGCGCAGTATGTTCGGCATGGGCGAGCGAGCCCTGACCCCCACCGAGAAAAAGAAGTTCTCGGCCTGGCTCTACGAATACAAGTTTGGCCTGGATATCATCACCCGCGCCTTTGAGGTGACGGTGGATACCAAGGGTTCCCCCAACCTCAAGTACATGGACGCCGTCCTGTCCAACTGGAATCGGGACGGACTCCGCACCATCGAGGCCATCGAGGCCGCCGAGGAGCGGTTCCAGGCAAGCAAGAAGGGCAAGAAGCCCGAGGGAGGCGACGAGGGCTCCTTCAATACCGACGAATTCTTCGCCGCCGCCGTCCGCCGCAGCTTGGGGGACGACTTTGACCCCGACAAGCAGGACGCGTAAGACCCCGTCCACACCAATACACGTAAGGAGTGCGTTATGGCACAACAGAATCCCGCGTACGCCCGCATCCGCGAGGAATACGCCACCAAATATCTCATCGCCCGCGAGGACGCCGACCTGCGCCGCGCCGCCGTCTACCGCGCCATCCCCGAGGTGGCCGAGATCGACATCGCCCTGGGCAAGACGGGCCTCTCCCTCATGAAGGCCTCCATGCAGGGGGAAAACCTCCAGGAGCGCATCGCCGAGATCCGCAAGACCAACGAGGAGCTTCGCCGCACACGCGCAGGACTTCTCATCGCCCACGGCTACCCCGCCGACTACACCGACGTCCGCTACGAATGCCCCCTCTGCGGAGACTCGGGCTTCGTGGATACCAAAATGTGTGTCTGCATGAAGAAAAAGCTGGTGGAGGCCGGCTTTGAGGCCTCGGGCATGGGAAATCTTCTCCGCGAGCAGAGCTTTGAGAATTTCGATCTGTCCTACTATCAGAACGATACCGCCGCCGCTCGCCGCATGGAGCAGATTCTGGCCCGCATGAGAAACTACGCCGAGACCTTTGAGGCGGGGAAGTCGGGCAACCTCGTCCTCTTCGGCGGTACGGGCCTGGGCAAGACCCACCTGTCCTCCGCCGTGGCCAGAGGTGTCATCGAGCGGGGCTACGACGTCTTCTACGTCAGCGCGGTCAGTATGCTCTCGGACTTTGAAAGGGAGCGCTTCGGCAACAGCGCGGGAGGGGAGACGGGAGAGAACACCGCCCGCTACTTCAGCTGTGACCTCCTCATCATCGACGACCTGGGCACCGAGGTCCACAACCAGTTCACCACCTCGGTCCTCTACAACCTCATCAACACCCGCCTCAACAAGCGGCAGGCCACCGTCATCAATACCAATCTCACCCAGGACGAGTTCCGCAAGCACTACTGGGATCGCATCACCAGCCGCGTGCTGGGTGAGTACACCGTCCTTCCCTTCCTGGGTACCGATATCCGCGCCCAGAAGCTTTCCCGTAAGTAATTAAAGTCAAAAGAGGTTGACTCAAAGCGGAGTCGACCTCTTTTTTATGCCCCGAAGGATACGAACAGTTTTTCGTGTTTTGGCCTTGACAAATTAAGTAAACTAAACTATAATAGAGAGTACAAGGCAACCGAATTCACGGATAAACCCATGAATTCACGAAAGGAAGAAAACAAGGCGAAAAACAAGGCAAACCGAAAGAAAGGAGATCATATGAATACTCGAATTGATATTCATGAGCAGATTGCGGTGGAGGACGGCAATACCTTTATGGAGGACGTGACCGTCTATGCCACCACTCGGCAGGAAGCCCTGGCAGTTTCCACCGAGAGCTTTGTCAAGGGTTCCATGCTCTTCATCATCAACGAGGGACGCGCCTTCATGCTCAACGAGGACGGTTCGGAGGGTGAGTGGCGTGACATCTCGAATGGTAGCATTCTTACCGAAGGGGGGGATAGCTGATGGCTCAGACCTCCGATCAAAGCTTGATGGCCGCCCTGGGGCGCCGATGCCTCATTATGGCTAAAGGTAAATCCGGCAAGGACGGAAAAGACGGTACGAATGGCAAGGATGGTCTGAACGGTAAAGACGGCACCACCCCCATCCCCGGCGTAGACTACCCGACCACCGAGCAAATGCAGGCCTACGCGGCCTCCCTGGCATCGGATACCACGAAGGTCGTGACCTCGGTGGAGGAGATGACCGACACGGCCAAGCTCTACCTTATGGCCCGCCCGGAGGACGGGGCGCTGTGGTATTACGCCAACCAAAAAGTGATTATCCCCGGCGGCGAGTTGATACCTGACAACGCGCTGGAAACCTCTATCGGCACCGACGGGGCGATCTTCAACGGCGGCTTGGGGTATAAAACCGACACGAGACTCAGCTCGACCACAGGTGCCGAGAGTTCCGAGACCGGGTTCATTACGTCGGGCTTCATTCCCATGCCCAAGGCGCAGAATTCCGAGATCCACATCAAGGGAGTGGTAGGCAACAGCGGAAGCCGCGCGATCATCTGGTGCTATGACAGCAGCTTTACCAAGGTTGGCGCCGCCATTCCCCAGGATGCCTGGATCACCCCCGACGAGAATGGCGTATGCTACTGCAAGCCCAAGGACGTCAACCGCGATTACAGCTATATCGCCTATATCCGCTTCTGCGGTATCCCCACCACAACCGCCGAGGACGTGGTCTGTACCATTGACAAGGAGATCACCTATACCCAGCCGGGAGAAAAGTACGAGTGGAAGGCCATCCAGCCCAAGGACGCCACCGACCACACCGCCGATATCCTGGCTCTGCAACAGGCGGATGAACAGCACTCCGCCGACATCGCGGCCCTGAAGAAGGCGGTGGAGAACGTTGGAAGCGAGGAAACCACCTATGACGAAGCCCTGGAGCGCATCAAGACCTGGGACAAGCCCGTGTACGATGACGCCCCCGTCACTCTGCTGGGGGATGACCGTATCAAGGCCGCCGTGACCTCGGCGGACTTTACCATTGAGGCGATCTACGCCAGATACAGAGCGTTGAGAGATGACCCTGACCATCCCGAGAACGCGTTGTATATCACCGAGACCCCTCTCGGCCCCAGCACGACCTCTGACCTGGTTCCCGGCTTTACAGGCAAGGATATCCTTCGGTTCGACTTCTGCGAGTCTGTCGGCCTCACCGAGGTGGACGATCCTTCGACGGTCAAGGTACCCGATCCCGCGCGGGAGACCAAGCCCAAGATCATTTTTATCAGCGGCATCCACAAGGAATGGGCGGGGGTTTACGGCCTGTACTTCGCCCTGGAGGAGATCGCCACCAACCCTGACTTTGATGATATCCGCCGAAACGCCCATATCATCGTCATCCCCTGCGCCAATCCCTTCGGTATGATCGCGACCGCCAACGAGACGGTGAATGGCTGGGCCATTCCCGACGGCTGGGCGTCCCACGTCAACGCCAACGGCATCGCGCCGCATAACAATTTCGGAGTGAACTTTAAAGTACAGGGTGAGATCGGCAAATACAACTACGGCGGCACGGAGGCCTACTCCGAGCTGGAGACGCAGTATATCGATAAGGTCGTGTCCGATAATCCCGATGCCATCGCCTTTGTTACCTGCCACAACTACAACGATGGCGGAATGTTCGGGGACACCGTGATGTGGGCATCCTCCGCCACCTACCATATGTGCAACCTGGTCTATCGGCTGGTGGATAAAATGTCCAAGGCGTGGATCGCCAAGTACGGAACGCCCTTGAAGCAGGCCATCGACGCGGTCAAGCACGATGTGGCCGCTACGGACTACCGTCTCGGTTGCGCCACCATGTCCACCTCCGCGGGCACCGAGCAGGCCAACGCCACCAAGTACGGCATCCTGGCCACCAACCTGGAGATCTCGGACAACTGGGTGGTGTTTACCGATGAGGCCTACTCCTCCGAAGCCATGACCCACGGTGCGGAAACCTACGCGAATTTCATCCGCACCATCCTGCGCGCTTATGATCGTAAGGATCGGGAGGAGTATGCGCCGACGCCTGCTTATACGATCAAGGAGTAAGGTATATGGAAGCGCTATTTTCTGCCATTACCATTATCGAGCGATTCGGTATATGGGGCATCATCTTCCTGGCTGCTGTTTGGTTCATCCGTATTATAAACGCTCAGAGGTGTCAGTTGCGTAGTGAGATGCTCCATATCTACTACAAGCACCTTGACAAAAAGGAGATTCGCCAGTACGAATTCGAGAATTTTATTCACTTGTACAAAGCATATCGCGCTCTTTTAGGTAATTCGTTCGTCAAAAAAATCTATGACGAGGTGATAACGTGGAAGGTTGTCACCTGATGAAAGGAGTACATACCATGAAAAACAAGTTTTCCTCGCGTAAGTTTCTGACCGCCCTGATCGCCGAGAGCGCGGGCATCATCACCACCGTCACGGGGATTATCGCCGCCCTGCTGGGTAGCGGCCACCCCGCCGTCATCATCACGGGTGCGGTGCTCACCGTCCTGTCGGGCGTGGCCTACTGTATC
>JAGAIH010000301.1 GCA_017626655.1 Clostridia bacterium
AGTTCAGGGTGACGTCGGAGCCGGTGTAGGTGTCCTGCATGAGGATGGAGTTCTTGACTACGGTACCCTTGCCGACCTTGACGCCGCGGAAGAGGATGGAGTTCTCCACCGTACCCTCGATGACACAGCCGTCGGCGATGAAGGAGTTCTTGACGTCGGCGCCCTCCTTGTACTTGGTGGGAGCGGAATTGCGGACCTTGGTCAGCACGGGTCGGTTCTTGACGGCGAACAGACCCTCGCGGGCCTCCTGGGTCAGCATATCCATGGAGGAGGCGAAGTAGCCCTCCAGGGAGCCGATGTAGGCGTACCAGCCGTCGTACTCGTAAGCGCGGAAGTTGCCGGCACCCAGAGCAGGGACGATGACGTCGGCGAAGAAGGAGCGGTGGCCGTGAGCGGCGGCGTTGGCCAGGATGGTGAGCAGGTACTCGCGGCTGACCACCATGATGTTGGTGTAGAGGTTCACCATACCCTCGGTGGGACATCCGCGGGTGAAGTCGGTGACCACGTCGTTCTCGTCGGCGGCGATGATGGAGACCTGCTCGGCCAGATGCATGGTGGCGGCGTCCATACGCTTGGTGACGAAGGTGATGTCAGCCTTCGACGCGGCATGGGCCTCGATGACCTCGGAGAGGTCAATGTTGCAGATGATGTCGCAGTCGGACAGCACGAAGTAGTCCTCGTTGCAGCGGGCGATGAAGTCCTTGGCACCGAAGAGAGCCTCCAGACGGTGGCTGGGGGACTTGATGCGGGTGCCCTGATCGTAGGCGGTGATGTAGGGGGGGATCAGCTTGATACCGCCCGAGCGGCGGGCCAGATCCCAGTCCTTACCCGTACCGATGTGGTCGAGAAGGGACTGATAGTTGTGGTGGGTGATGAGGCCGATGCGGTTGATGCCGGAATTCACCATGTTGGACAGGGTGAAGTCGATGAGGCGGTAGCGGCAACCGAAGGGCACGGAGGCCATGGAGCGTACACGAGTCAGCTCGGGGATGCTCTGGTCGTGGATATTGGCGAAAATCAATCCTGCTGCGGTCATGTTCACGTCCTCCTTTACTCAGACAGCATGGCGCCGGGCTCAACGGTGGCGCCTGCTGCGATGGTAATGCCCTCGCCGACGACGGCGATCTCGGCACCCGTGCTTCTGGGAGCGCCCACGGTGGCGCCTGCGCCGACGGTGACGTCGGAGTCGATGATGGCGTACTGGACGGTAGCGCCCGCCTCGATCACACAGTCACCCATGAGGACACAGTCCTCCACGTGAGCGCCTGCCATGACCTTGACGCCGGGGCCGACCACCGAGTTCTTGACGGTGCCGTAGATCTCACATCCCTCGGTGATGTAGCAGTTCTCGATGGACGCGCGAGCGCCAACGAACTGGGGAGCCGAGGCGGAGTGACGGGCGAAGATGCGCCAGTCGTTGCCCGACAGATCCAGGACGGGCTTGTCGCCCAAGAGATCCATGTTGGCCTCCCACAGAGAGGAGATGGTTCCGACATCCTTCCAGTAGCCCTCGAAGGGGTAGGCGAACATCTTCTCGCCAGCGGCCAGCATATTGGGGATGATGTTCTTACCGAAGTCGTTGGAGGAAGCGGGATCGGCCTCGTCGGCGATGAGGTAATCGCAGAGCTTCTTGCGGTTGAATATGTAGATACCCATGGACGCATTGGTGCTGTCGGGGTTCTTGGGCTTCTCGGAGAACTTGTAGATGGAGCCGTCGGGATTGGTGCTCATGATACCGAAGCGGCTGGCCTCCTCGATCGGCACATCGATGACGGCGATGGTGCAGTCGGCGCCCTTGGCCTTATGGAAGTCCAGCATCTTGGCGTAATCCATCTTGTAGATGTGGTCGCCCGAGAGGATCAAGACGTAGTCGGCGTCGTAGCGGTTGATAAAGGCCAGGTTCTGGTAGATGGCGTTGGCGGTACCCTTGTACCAGTCGGCGCTCTTCTGACCCTGGTAGGGGGGCAGGATCTTGACTCCGCCAAAGGAGCGGTCCAGATCCCAGGGGAGTCCGTTACCGATGTACTCGTTGAGCACCAGGGGCTGGTACTGGGTTAGCACGCCCACGGTGTCGATGCCCGAGTTCACGCAGTTGGACAGCGGGAAATCGATGATGCGGTACTTGCCGCCAAACCGCACAGCGGGCTTGGCAACTTTCTTGGTGAGCGCGTAGAGACGGGAGCCCTGGCCGCCGGCCAAAAGCATCGCCACGCACTCTTTCTTTCTGAAGATCATGTTGGTGCCTCCTTTTATGATCGCGGTAAAACCGCATAAATTTAACAAAGATCAGAGGTCGGGCGCACACCCGGGTGCGCCCCTGCCGAAGGGCGATCATGGGGACAAATCAATAACTCGGGGTAGGGGCGCACCTGTGTGTGCGCCCGCATGGCGGGCATTATTCATTTTCTTCGTCCACCCGCTCCAGGATCACGCATCCCAGGGGCGGTACGTTCATCCGCACCATGTGCAGGAGGTTGCCCTGTACGGGGAAGGACTCCATGACACCCGTGTTGAGGACGCCGCTGCCGCCGAACTCCTGCGCGTCGGAGTTGAAGATCTCGCGGTACTTTCCGGGCAGGGGGACGTTCATATGGTGATCCACGTGGGTCATGGGGGTGAAGTTCAGGACCACGGTGACGTCATGCCCCTCACGGGAGACCCGTCGGAAGGCGATGAGGGAGCGGTCGGCATCGTACTTCTCCAGCCACTCGAAGGACTTTTCGGGCTCGTCGGTGAACTCGTCCCACAGGGCGGGGGTGGAGAGGTAGAGATTGTTCAGAGCGGCGTAGTAGTGCTGGAGCTTGGCGTGGGACTCATAGTCCAGGAGGTGCCAGTCCAGCTGGCGCATCTCGCTCCACTCGGCGAACTGGCCGATCTCACAGCCCATGAACCAGAGCTTGGCCCCGGGGTGGGTCATCATCCAGGCGGCGAAGACGCGGTCCCCCGCGAATTTCTGCCAGTAGTCTCCGGGCATCTTGTCCAGGAAGGACTTCTTCAGATGCACCACCTCGTCGTGGGAGATGGGGAGGACGTAGTTCTCGATGAAGGCGTAGGAGGGGATGTGGGTCAGGTGGCCGTGGTGGTGCTTGCGGAAGATGGGGTCCTCCTTGACGTAGCGCAGGGTATCGTTCATCCAGCCCATGTTCCACTTGTAGGTGAAGCCCAGGCCCTCCTCGGAAAAGTCGGTGATGTGGGGCCACATGGTGGACTCCTCGGCAATGGTCATGATATCGGGGTGATCCTCGCGCAGGCCCTCGTTGAGGGTGCGGAAGAAGGCCACCGCCTCCAGGTTCTGATAGCCGCCGTTTCGGTTGGGATGCCACTCTCCGGGCTGGCGGTCGTAGTTGAGGTAGAGCATGGAGGCCACGGCGTCCACGCGGAGTCCGTCGGCGTGGAACTCCTCCACCCAGTAGTAGGCGTTGGACATGAGGAAGGAGATGACCTCCTTCTTGCCCACGTCGAAGCAGCAGGTGCCCCAGCCGCGGTTCTCCTGCCTGGTGGGATCCTCGTACTCGTAGAGGGGCTGACCGTCAAAGCGGTAGAGGCCGTGGGCGTCCTTGGGGAAGTGGGCGGGGACCCAGTCCAGGATGACGCCGATCCCCGCGTTGTGCATGACGTCCACGAAGGCGCGGAAGTCGTCGGGGCTTCCATAGCGGGCGGTGGGGGCGTAGTAGCCGCAGACCTGGTAGCCCCAGGAGCCGCCAAAGGGATGCTCCATGACGGGGAGCAGCTCCACGTGGGTGAATCCCATCTGCTTGAGGTAGGGGGCCAGCTCGTCCGCCAGTCGGCGGTAGGAAAGAGGCTTGCCGTCAGCCCCGTATTTCCAGGAGCCGACGTGGACCTCGTAGATGTTCATGGGGTACTTGCGGCCCTCCTTTTTCCGCTTGGCCCGCTGACGGAGCCAGCCGCGGTCGTGCCACTTGAAGGGCTTCTCACGGAAAAAGCGGGTAGCGGTCTCGGGGGGACACTCCATGGCGCGGCCGTAGGGGTCGGCGTGGAGCAGCACCCGCCCGTCAGCGGCGGTGACACGGTATTTATAGACCGAGCCGTCGGGGACCTGATCCCCGGGGAGAGTCAGCATGAAGATGCCGTTTTGGGTGGCGCGGGTCATGGGGAGGCCCTGCTCCCAGTCGGTGAAGGAGCCGACCACCGATACGGCCCTCGCGTGAGGAGCCCAGACGCGGAAGACCACCTGCTCACCGCCCTCCTCATCCGTCTCAGCGTGAGCGCCGAGGTAGGTGTAGGCGTGGCGGGCGGTACCCTCGTGGAAGAGGAACTCGTCCAGCTCGCGGCGGTAGGGCGCAAGGGCCTCCGCTTGGGGAGAGAGGGCGATCTTCGGTGTCTCCTCCTCGCGGATAGAAGTCGACTTCTCGGTAATTTTGACCGATTTTGTTGGCATTTGTCCCGAATCCTTTCAGCAAATATAACTGTTCATTGTGATTATATCACAAACTGACGGTTTTGTCAATGCGTGAACAGGGATTTAACGAAAGTTTACGAAATTTTGAGCGCGCCTGAAGCGCTCCAAACGGTCATAGCCTGTAAACTTTTTTCGCAGAGCGCCGAAAAGGGTCCCATCCCCTTGACACTCCCCTGTTTCTGTTATATAATATAGGTAACTATAGCCACCGCTATGCGCGGCGGTTCAAAATCCACCGAAACGGAGGGCAAGCACTTGATCGAAGTACAAAATCTGACCAAGGTCTACGGCCGGAAGACCGCCGTGGAGAACGTCAGCTTCAAGATCCGCAACGGCCGTATCTACGGCCTCCTGGGCCCCAACGGCGCGGGTAAATCCACCACCATGAACATCATGACGGGATGCCTCTCCCCCACCGAGGGCACCGTCCTCATCAATGGCTACGACATCTGCGACCAGCCCATCGAGGCCAAGCGTCAGATCGGTTATCTTCCCGAGCAGCCCCCCCTGTTCGGTGATATGACCCCCGCCGAGTACCTCACCTTCGTGGCCGAGGCCAAGGGCGTCTCCGACGACCTCATCGACCGCCAGGTCAAGGAGGCCATGCAGGTCACGGATATCCTGTCTGTGAAGGACCGCCTCATCCGCAATCTGTCCAAGGGCTACCGCCAGCGTGTGGGCATCGCCCAGGCCATCCTGGGGTCTCCCGATATCATCATTCTGGATGAGCCTACGGTGGGTCTGGATCCCCAGCAGCTCACCGAGATCCGCGCTCTGGTCCGCAAGCTGGGGGAGAAGCTCACCGTCATCATCTCCAGCCACATCCTCTCCGAGATCGCCGAGCTGTGCGACCACGTCATCATCCTCTCCGAGGGTCACGTGGTAGCCGACGACGACATGGCTGAGCTGGAGGCCCGCATGAATCCCGAGACCACCCTCCGCATGACCGTCAAGGCCGACGAGGCGGGGGCCAGAGCCGTGCTGAAGTCCATTGAGGGAGTCAACACCGTGACCAAGCTCTCCGAGAGCGAGGCCGACGGCACCGTTACCCTGAAGGTCACCACCGCCCCCGACGCGGATCTCCGCGACGAGATCTTCTTCGCCATGGCTGAGCGCCGCTACGCCGTCCTCTCCACCGAGACCGTAGAGCAGTCCCTGGAGGAGATCTTCCTCTCCCTGACCGCCAAAAAGTCCAAGAACAAGGAGGTAAACGACTGATGCTTGCCGTCTACAAGCGCGAGCTGCGCGCCTACATGAACAACGTCTACGGTTGGCTGTTCATGGCTATCTTCCTGCTCTTTGCGGGCTACGTGATGTTCCAGAACAACCTGTACGACGGAGCCCCCGAGTTTGAGCTGACCATGTCGGCCAGCCAGTACGCCCTCCTGCTCCTCATCCCCATCCTGTGTATGCGCTCCATGGCCGAGGACAGACACAACAAGACCGATATGTTCTACCTCTCCCTCCCCATGAAGACCACCTCGGTGGTGCTGGGGAAGTACCTCGCCATGCTGACGGTCTACGCCATCCCCTGCGTGATCCTCTGCGTGTACCCCCTGGTGCTGGGCGCCTTCGGTCCCCTCAACTACCTGATCGCCTACCTCTCCATCCTCCTCTTTCTGATCCTGGGCGCCGCCCTCATCGCGGTCTGCCAGTTCCTGTCTTCCCTCACCGATAACCTGGTGATCGCCGCCGTCCTGGGGGTGGTGGCCGTGGCCGCGCTTCTCTTCGCCCCCTTCCTGTCCTACGTCCTGCCCCTTACGGCCATCGCCTCCTTCATCGGCTTCGTGGTGCTGGCCCTCCTCTTGGCCGGCGTCGCCTTCCTGGCCACCCATAACCTCAACGTCACCGCCATCACCGGCGCCGCGGCCGTGGTGCCTCTGTCGGTGGTCTACATCCTGTCCCGAAGCAGCTTCGAGGGCCTGTTCCCCGCTCTTCTCCGGTTCATCTCCCCCTTCGCCCACTTCGCCGCCTTCTGCCAGTTCGGCACCTTCTCCGTCCAGTCTCTGATCCTGCTCCTTTCCTACCCCGTGCTCTTTGTCTTCCTGACGGTCCAGTCGGCGGACAAGAAGCGCTGGGACTAATCCATGCGGAGGTATACCACTATGAGCAATAGCGCACTGTTCCGCATGAAGCGGTCCGTCAAGATCGGCACCTACAGCTTTATCATGGGCGTCATCATCCTGGCGCTCCTGGTCGTCGCCAACCTGCTGGTGGGGGTCCTGCCCGCCAAGATCACCCAGTTCGACACCTCGGGCCTGGGGCTCACCGAGATCTCGGAGGAGACCGAGAAGTTCGTCTCGGACATGGGCGAGGACGTCACGGTCTACTGGCTCTGCGAGGGAGGCGTGGAGGATCAGCAGATCCGTCTCCTCCTGTCCCGCTACGAGGAGGCAGGGAAGCATATCACGGTCAAGACCGTGGATCCCCTGAAGGAGCCTACCTTCACCGCTAAGTACACCGATTCTGCCCTCTCCCCCTACAGCTTCGTGGTGGAGTCCGCCCGCCGCTCTACCGTCATCGACGCGGGGGATCTCTACTACTACACCAATCTCCTGTTCCCCCTGGTCTACCAGATGTACCCCCAGTACATCCCCGCCGAGCTGCTGGGTCCCATGACCGCCGCAGGCCTTTCCTCGGCCTGCTCCCAGTACGGCACCATGATCACCTACATGATGGCCCAGAGCGGCTACCCTGTGGAGGACATCACCCAGTTCAACACCTTCCACTCCTTCTGCGCCGAGGCCCAGCTGACCTCTGCTCTGGACTACGTGACCCGGGAGTACATCCCCCACGGCTATATCCTGTCGGGCTTCGGGGATCAGACTCCCTCCGAGTCCCTCTCCGAGCTGTTGGGGACTATGGGCCAGGAGCTGGCTCCCCTGGATCTTTCCACCTCGGGGGGCATCCCCGTGGACGCGGGCTGTCTGGTGCTGTATTCTCCCGAGCGTGACCTCACCCCCCACGAGGCCAGCCTCATCGCCGCTTACCTGAACGGCGGCGGCTCCCTCATGCTCAACACCTCCCCCGAGGTAGTGGAGTCCTGCCCCAACCTCAATAGTGTCGTGGCCCTCTTCGGCCTCACCGCGCAAAAAGGCCTGATCCAGGAGGGTGACACCAGCTTCATCTCGGGCAGCCAGTACACCCTGGTGCCCACCGTCTCCACCCAGCATACCGCCACCGCCTACGTCACCTCCGGCGGCTTCAAGCCCATGCTCCCCGACTGCCACCCCATCGCCGCGGCCGAGAAGCTCCCCGAGGGCGTCACCGTCACCCCCCTGTTCACCACCTCGGATAAGGCCGTGACCGTGTCCCTCGATAAGTCTACTACCCTCACCCAGGCAGGCAAGAGCCACGTGGCCGTGGCCGCTACCAAGAGCGTAGCCACCGCCGACGGCACCGCCAAGACCGCGACCCTCACCTGGTTCGCCTCGGCCAACGCCTTCACCGATACCGCCGCCACGGCAAGCCAGGGCGGAAACTACTACTTCTACGCCGCCTCCCTGAGCCTCATGGGCGAGAGCTTCACCTCGGCCTACATGGAGCTGCCCCCCGTGTCCCTTCAGACCGAGTCTCTGGAGGTCTCCGACAGCACCGCCCTCATCATCTTCGCCGTCACCGTGGTCCTGCTCCCCCTGCTCCTTTTGACCGTGGGCATCGTGATCTGGGTGAGAAGAAAGAGACGGTAAGCCTTCATGGATAAAAAGCTACGCAACATCCTCATCCTGGCGGCCATCCTGGTCCTCCTCTGCATCGGCTACGCCGTGGCGGGGCTGATCTTCACCGAGGACACCCCCGAGGAGACCACCGCTCCCGAGACCACCGCCGAGGAGGCCACCTTCCTGCAGGTCACCGAGGACGGCCTCACCGCCTTGACCTATACCTACGATGCCGACGGCGACGGAGCGGCCGAGACCTGGAGCTACACCCGCTCGGCGGATGGCAAGACCTGGCATTGGGCCGACGACCCCGCCGTCCCCCTGGGCTCCTCCTCCTTCTACGGCTACTCCTCCACCCTCTACGGCATCCGCGTCGTCAGCACCCTCACGGAGGTCACCGAGGCGGACTTCACCGAGTACGGCCTGGATCAGCCTGTCAAGACCGTGACCTTCACCGACAAGGTCTACGGCCCCCAGTCGTTCTGTATCGGCGCCTACAACACATATAATGGAACCTACTGCGCCTACAAAAACGGCGACAGGACCACCGTCTACCTGCTGGACAGAGAGTTCTACGCCGAGTTCGAGTACCCCGTGGAGTCCTTCGTCTACCACGACGATCTCCCCGAGTTCAAGCCCGAGGGGCTGAACAGCCTGACCCTGACCCAGGGAGAGCATACCGTAACCCTGACCCGCGAGGTTGACGGGGAGGGCAAGACGGTCTGGCTCCGCTCGGTCAACGGAGCGGCAGCTGTGCAGGTGGCCGCCGACCTGGCCGCCAGCCTGGAGCTGCTGGTGGGGGACATGGACTACCTGGCCTGCCTCAGCGTCAAGGAGGCTGATCTTGCCGAGTACGGGCTCCATGAAAACACCACCCGCATGACGGTGGCCTACACCAAGACCGTCAGCGGCGTCACCGAGGAGCTGACCTTCGGTCTGACCCTGGGCGGCACCGACAAGTACGGCTACTACTACGCCAACCCCGAGGGTACCACCCTCACCATGCTCCTGGGCGGCTCGGTCTTCCATAAGGCCATGACCTACGACGACGACCGCATCGCCGCGGGGGACGCCGCCGAGAGCGACACCGCCGCCTGATCCCCGTCCATCCATCCACACACCGCACCAAACGGCTCACGGAGGGGCCTTCACCATGAACGTCGCATTCTTTTTGATCCCCAAAAGCCACGTCACCTACCTGACCGAGGGCTGTAGCTTCCGCCACGGCATGGATAAGCTCCGCCGCCACGGCTACACAGCCATCCCCGTGGTCGCCCGCGACGGCCGCTACCTGGGCAGCATCAGCGAGGGAGACTTCCTCTGGAACATCATGAGCATGGGAAGCCTGGACCTCAACGAGCTGGAGGAGGCCCGCATCGACGACATCATCTCGGACCGCACCCCGCCCGTTCGGGTCACTACCTCGGTGGAGGAGCTTCTGGACCGCATCCTGGACCAGAATTTCGTTCCCGTGGTGGACGACCGCGATGTCTTCGTGGGCATCGTCACCCGACGGTCGGTTATGGCGTACCTCATGAATAAGGGCGCGGAGGCGGAGTGCTGTTGAGCTGACCGGAATATGAAAAGATGACCGAACCTTTTTGGGGGACGGTCATCTTTTTTTGAATGGGGGGCGCAGTGATTCGAGCTGTATTTCAAATTTGGGCTTGTCGCTGGGGAAGGCTAAGGAGCGCGGCACTCTCGCCGCTAAACCCCAATTTTGCGATCCGATTCTTTCATCACCGAAAATCAAAGGAAAACACCCTCGTCTCCCCGCTCCCGCCGTAATTCTCCAGGGGAATCAACCGGATAGCGGTAATATCGTCGCGCCCCACCTTCACGTGATAGGCGCGGAGGGCATTCCCGTCCACGTCCAACAGCACCTCGACCCCGTCGGGGGTATCCGCCTCCAGACGGAAGGCCTTGCAGAGGGTCAGGGGGAGGTGGAATTGGGGGGAATCCAGGCGCACGTTGGCGCGGGTGGCGTGTTCCCGCTCGCACTTGTCCCCGGGGAGGGTGGTACGGTCCAGGTCGCTGTCGAAGGTCAGGTGGATAGACTCCACGGCGGTGGGGGTATCGAAGCGGTACTCCGCCCCCTCGCCGTTGGGGAGGGACAGCCCGCAGGCGGTGGTGCCGTAGTGGATATTGGGGCGGTCCTGGCCGTTCTTCAGGGCGTCTCCGTTTGCCACGGGGGCGCCGTTTTTGTCCACAAGGACAGTGCGGCGACAGACCTCGCCAACGCGCCGTTCACGGGCGGGCAGGAAGCAGTCGGCGTCCATGAGGGCGCTCTGCAGCTCCTCCAGACGCTGGGTGTAGACGCCGTGGGGGGTCAGCCCGTACCGCGTAGCCAGCGCCGCCGCCGTGCCTACGGCTTGACCCAGGAGAGCGCAGGTGGCCATGACTCGCATACTGGACATGGCGAAGTGGGTCATGCTGATGTTGCGCCCCGCGAAGAAGAGGTTCTCCACGTTTTTGGAGTAGAGGGCGCGGTAGGGGACCGAGTAGGGGCGCTCGGGAAGGATGTTGGTGTTGGGACGGCCCTCGTGGTAGAAGCCGTCGGGGTAGTGGTCGTCGATGGGCCAGCCGCCGTAGGCCACGGTGTCGGGGAAGCGGGTGTTCTCCAGCAGGTCGTTGGCGGTGATGATGTACTCGCCCACCATGCGGCGGGACTCTCTTTTGCCGGGGAGGAAGCCGAGGAATTCCAGCTCCCAGTTTTCGGCGTTGTAGCGTCCCGAGTTCTTGACGTAGTCCCAGGTGCCCATGGCCAACGCCCGCAGGTCCCCCGCCACCTCCTCGGTGTCCCCGATGGCGTCGCGGTTGCCCCCCAGCTCCAGGTACCAGAAGTTCTCGTAGCTACTGTCCATGGAGGGGGAGCGGTGGCGGAAATCGTCATCGGTGAGCTTCAGGGAGAAGGGAGGCGGGGTAAAGGCCACGGGGCGGTCGGTCTCCCGTCCCTGGATGAGGCAGGACATACCCATGTGGAGCTTGTCGGGGGACTCCACGTAGGTGGGCTCGTGGAAATCGTGCTTGCCCTCCCGTCCCTCGCGGTAGAGGGCGCCCGTCAGGGGGGCCAGGATGCTGTCCCCCGAGCAGTCGGCGTAGTGGGCGGCTCTGACCTCTATGAAGCGCTGGGTGGTCATCTGGTAGCCCGTCACCGAGGTGACGCGGCGGTCGCGGTCGTCGGCGAAGCTCCCCTCCTCCACTACGGCGTCCATGCAGGCGCAGTTGAGGAGCAGGGTGATGTTCTTTTCCCGCAGGACGAAGTCGTAGAGGACGGTGTCCCAGATGTAGAAGTTCTTGGTGGGGTTGCGGCGGAGGTTCTCCAGGGCGATCTCCTCAATGATGCCGGTCTCGCGGTTGTTCTCGCCGTGGGCGCCGCAAACCCACATACGGATCTCGGAGGAGGCGTTACCGCCCAGAACGGGCCGCTCCTGCATGAGGACCACCGAGGCCCCGCCTCTCGCCGCCGCGATAGCCGCGCAGATACCCGCCATACCGCCGCCTACGACGCAGAGGTCAGCCGTGAGAGTCTTTCTTTCCAGCATAGTGATTCTCCTTTGTATCGAGATTAGCATGAAAAACCGTGTGTATCCATACGCCGCGTCCCATGGAGAGAGGCTCCGGGATTTGGACGCGGATCAATCTTCCTTCGTTTCGCAAGAGACCGTATCGGCGGGCGCGGGGTCCTCGGCCACGGTCTCTGCCTCTGCCTCCAGCTCAGCGGCGCGGGCGGCC
>JAGAIH010000302.1 GCA_017626655.1 Clostridia bacterium
AGCAAGGTTTCAGGATCGTTTCCTGCACTTCCTCCTGCCAAATTCCACATATACGTGTTCATAATGCGGTAGTCGTGGGGATATTTCTTTCGTGCATTAACGATTAGTTCCTTGCCTTCACTGAATCTTCCATCTACGTACAAGCGCTGGTATTCAGCAAGAATTTTGTCTACGTCTGCCTTGGCTTTTGCTTCGTCATATCCCAAAAGCTCGTCAACGGTAACGCCGAATATCTCTGCAAGAGGAAACAGCATCGTAATGTCGGGGTATGTGTTTTTAGCCTCCCATTTGCTTACCGCCGCCGTTGAGATCGTCAAAAGCTCTGCAAGCTGCTCCTGTGTCATCCCTCTGGCAAGGCGCAGGCGTTTGATATTCATTCCAATATTCAGTTCCATAATGATTCTCCTTATGCGTTAAGTAAACAGGCCTGTTTCTGATTCTATTATATCACATAATCCACGAAATGCAAGCGAAGCGTAGGCAACATAATTTTAACTATCGGTTAAAAATTTTGAACAACTTGCACGCCTTATCGATAATTCTATCTACCCTTTGGCACCGTGGCGTGTGCATGTCTCGGCTCGGCTTCGCCTCGCCGAGACAAGCACACGCCCGCACCGCAAGCAAACGAAAGCGAAAAATCCAAAGCCGAGCGGTCGCGGAGTCGCCCGCTGAGCTGCTTGGGCGTATGTCCGCGATCACGCTCGGCGGCTTTTTGGATAGATTTCGTTTTTGGCCGTTTGTTGGAGCGCGCCGGGTGAGATCGTCAGCCCTCGCATCATTACTGTCAGTCTCCGTGTGAGATTTGTCCAGTAGATCATCAAACCCCGCCAACCCCGTCAGTTGACATTTCAATTTCCGTGTGCTATCCTGTTTATGCACCATATATGTGGGGTAGTGGAGGGGTACATGATGGGTATTGGTCATGTAATGGATCGGTTTTGGTGGGGCACAGTACCTTGTTTCATACTCACATTTGTGATATAGTGAGATCATCAAGAGAATGAACAAATTCGTCTTTCGCCTCTGTGGAGCGTAAACGAAACCGCCGTCGAGGTCAAGGGGTCGAAAATATCGCTGAAAAGTCGAAGTCGATTGACCTGGATGCAATATTTTCGCCTGTATCCCTTGACCTCTTTGGGCGGTTCCGTTTGGTCCGCTCCCGTCGAAAGACAAATCTAAAGACTGAAAAGAAAGGAAAGAACAAAATGAAAACAGCAGTTATTTACGCACGTTATTCCAGCGATAGCCAATCAGAGCAGTCGATTGAAGGTCAGCTTCGTATCTGCAACGATTATGCCGAGCGAAATGGGATCCTAATCGTGGACACCTACATTGATCGCGCTATGACCGGCACGAATGACCTACGCCCCGATTTCCAACGGATGCTGAAAGACAGTGCAAAAAAGCAATGGAATTACGTTTTGGTCTACAAACTGGATCGATTCTCCCGTGACAAGTACGAGACAACCATCCACAAGCATACTTTGAAAATGAACGGTGTGAAGGTGGTATCCGCTATGGAGAACATTCCCGACTCTCCCGAAGGTATCATCCTTGAATCGTTGCTTGAAGGCATGAACCAGTATTACTCCGCCGAGCTGTCACAGAAGGTCAAGCGAGGTATGTATGAGACGAGACGTAAAGGCCACTATCAAGGCGGATGGATTCCATACGGATACAAACTGGAAGGCCGCAAGCTCGTTGTTGATGAAGAAGCAGCGGCGGTCGTTCGCTATATGTTCGAACAATACTCTATGGGCGTTTACGTCAGCTAAATCATATCCAATCTGACTTCACGAGGGATCCTGTACAAGGGAAAACCGTTCCTGCCGAACATGGTATACGGGATTTTGCGAAACGTGAAGTATTCCGGTACGTACTGCAAGGGCGAAGAAGTGATCGACAATCTATATCCCCGGATCGTCCCGCAACCGCTATTCGATACCGTTCGCAAAAAGGTTGAAACTAACCGCTACGGTAAGCGGAGCGTGAAGACCGTCTATCTATTCCGCAACAAAATGATCTGCGGCTACTGCGGCAATCCCGTCAGCTCGGAGACCGGCACAGCACGAAATGGTGAGGTCATTCGCTATTACAGATGCCATGGGATCAAGCGATACCGTACCGATTGCGAATTGAAAATGGTTCGCAAGGACATGCTGGAGGAACTAATCGTTAACGCCATCGTGGAAGAGCTTTCCAAAAAGCCGATCATGGATGACATGGTCGCCGAGCTTCTGAAACAGCAGGATCGCCAGATCATAGCAAACGCGAAGCTTGCCACGCTGAAGCGCGAGAAGGCAAAGGTGGACAAATCCCTGGAAAACCTCGTCATGGCTCTGGAACAGGGTATCATGTCCGCGACAACCAATAAGCGCCTGCATGAGTTGGAGAAACAACAGGCCGAGCTGGAGCGGGATATTCTGTTGGAAGAAAGCAGGGTCATTACAAAAATCCCCAAAAGTGTGATCCGAGAGTTCTACGCAGAAGCTCTGAAACAAGAAGCAGAGCTGATGGTCAATCTGCTTGTCCGTCAGATCGTGCTCTACAATGACCGCATAGAAATACAGTTGAATACGCCAATGAAAAACGGCCCCAATACGGATGATCGGGGTCGTCCTTTTTGTATCCGGCACGCGGAGGTGCGATATGCTACGTACCACAAGGGGATACCGGAGGCAGTGAGTATGCGGATCGAGATGTTTGTATGAGATGCGCAGAGCGCAAAAAAAGAGTCTAAGCAAAACCACCGTAATGGTTCAACTTAGACTCTAAATGGTGCGGGCAAGAGGACTTGAACCTCCACCGAGTTGCCCCGACTAGAACCTGAATCTAGCGCGTCTGCCAATTCCGCCATGCCCGCGCGGAACAGGTGATATTATAGCATAGTCGGGGGGATTTGTCAAGAGGTTTTTTGAAAAAAGTTGAAATAATTTTCCGCTTTTTTATGGGGCGGTTTTGTCTTTTTTTTTCTTTTGAATCAGGAAGAACACACCGTAGAAGGCGGCTATGTAGATGAGGAACAGGACCACCACGGCGATGGGGTAGAGGATAGGGCTACCGCCGAAGAGGTTATAGAGGATATCGTAGGGAGTGCCGTCGCCCTGCCGCAGGAACATATAGTTAGTTTCCAGGGCCATGTTCGCAGTGTAGGCGGCAACGCAGAAGACGGCAAGGATGGCATAGGTGATGGGGATGTTCCGCTTTTTCATGCTGGCTTGGCCCGACAGGACGATGTAGAGGGAGGCGAAGCCCGAGATGCAGTGGGTCAAGCCCGAGGCTACGTTATCCAGGGAGAGAACGGGGTAGGCGTTGTAGTTCTGCCCCGCGCCGACGGTACCCAGGATGGCGCCCAGGAGGCCGAAGATGAAAACGAAATCCAGAGCTGCCTCCCGCACCCGCCCCTTGGTAAAGGCGGCTAGGGGGATGGTGATGAGCTGGATACTGCACAAAAACAGGGGAAGATGGTTGTGCCAGGTGGTGGGATCGTCACTGCGGTAACACATGATGGCAATTTTGGCGATCTCGATGGCATCCATGAGGATGGCGGTGGCGATCAGGGTCGTATTCTTCGCGCGGTCGTCCCTGTGGCGGTTGCGGAGTCCCAGCCAGACGGCCAGGACGAACATGGCGCAGAGCAGAGCGCTGATAAAGAGGATGTGTTGCCAGGACAGGTAGCCCTCGGGCTCGCGGGTATATCCGCCGATGCCAAGAAACTCTTTCACGGTATGCTCCTTTCGGGGAAGGTGTCAGACTTCGGTTGTTTGTGAGGCGCGGCTCCACCGTTTAGGCAGGAGGCTGACAGCCAACAGCATTTGAGACGGGAGATAGAAGGCCCAGGCCAGGTCAAAGCCGGGGTGATTGATGCGGTCGATGAGGGATCCCTCCGCCACGGTCAGGTAGCCATCCAGGAAGGCAAAGCCCACCAGGGTGTCGCAGAGGAGAAATAGGGTCAGTCCCACCGCCATAATCAGTTGCGTGGATGCCTGTGTCCAGGCGAAAGCTATGTTCAGGACCAGATTCGCGTAGTAGAACAGGGAGATCATGGCTACCGCGTCGGTATCCGCTCCCAGTACCAGAGCCGTCGCTGTCATGGCCAGGGCGGACAGGCTTATGCGGAGGATGATCTGTACGCGGCGTCGTGAAGGAGAGGGGGCGGTCAGATACAGGCGGGCGGCGTAGGCCAGCTGGACTACCGAGAAGAACAGCATCCCGGGAAGCTGGTTGGGTGAGGGGGGAAGCACCAGAAACCAGTCAGCGCAAACGGTCAGCAGGAGCGCAACCTGGGTCAGCAGGTACTCCCATGACCGCTCCGCGAACAGAGTGCAGAACAGACAGGCCAGAACCACCGTGACAAAGCGCAGAAGCCTCCCGTACTCGCCGTTGGCCTGGAACCAGATACCGAGCAGGGTCTCTACGGTCAAGAAGAGAGCAGTAGCTCCCGCCAGAAGGGGCTTGGATCTCACCATGTGTCAGGCTTCCTTCATCCGCCTCTGCGGACCGCGCCCACCGAGGCCAATCAGGCGCAGGATCCCCGTTTCCAGAAGGAACAGGATTCCCGCGACGGCAGAAAAACCGACCAGGTACAGAAGCAGGAAGACAGGATAGGGAACCACGGGGTAGATCAGGGACAGAACGGGCAGGGTGCAGGGGTGGTAGGGGCTAATGAAGAACATATTGAAGGTCAGATCCCCCATCCCCGCGGAAACGAGAGCGGCATGAACGCCCAGATTCAGGATCATGGCCACGGCGGCAAGGATGGCAAAAACGATCACGCCCTTTGCAAAGAAGACCTTGTCCATACGGCGGCGGTTCCATGCCACCATCAAAACACCCAGGACCACCTGGCTGCCGTGATGCACCATGGTCTGGATATTGATCCCGATCATGCTGATAAATACGTCGCCGGGATAGGCCATGACCGCCAGGCCTCCGAAAAGAGAGAAGGTGGCGAGGAAGCTCATGACGGCGCTTCGGATACGGTCGCTCTTGGGGAAGATGGCGAAGGGAAGGACGTACAGCGGGGAGGAGCAGAACTGGAAGGGGAAGGCGTACCACTGGTAACTCCAGTCAGCGATGCCGTCGGTTACGTCCAGGGAGAATACCAGCTGCTTGTAGATCTCCAACGCGACAAGGACTACCCAGACCGCCAGCAGAAACCGCCGCAGAGTCTTTTCGGTGACGTCGCGAAGCCGCCATACGGCGCAGACGGAAGCGGCGACCGTCAGAAGCAGGAAACAGACATGCCAGACACCGTAGGAGACGGGGGCCGTCATGTCGGCCTGGAGCAGGTATACGATCCTTTCAAATATATTCATGGATAAGCATCTCCGTTTACAAAATTCGACAGGTACATTATAGCATAGAAAAGCTCTGTTTGGTTGTGCGGTGGAGAAATTTAATAGTATTAAATTTGTTCGTCTCTCAATAGGCATGCGGCGAAAAAACGCCCGAAAATCGACAAAAAATAAAAGGGACCCGCCAAGCGTTCCCCAAAATCCCGTTCCGATATCCGATGTACCCGCCAAAATAGAAATGACCCTTGTCCACGTTTCTCAAGCGTAGACAAGGGTCATTTCTGGTCGCTCTTAGTATCTAACATCATTTTGGTTACCTCCATTTCTTTTTCTACCTTTTGCTTTTTTACCCGGGGAATCCTTGAAATCCTGTTTACTTTCTTCTTTTCTTCTCTAACGAGAGTACCGTTGGTTTCGTGTTGCTTCTTGTGGGTGTTCTGCAAAAGGCGAGTGGTTCAGTGACCTTGATCTTCAGGACAACACATTGGCTTTCATCGCTTGGATCTGACTCTATATTCTTCGTCTTGCTTCCGTGTTCAGATCCCTTTGTGTTCCGCTTGCCTTCCCATCAAAGTCGGTAGCTTTACTTTGCCATTGGACTGTACCTCCTCTGTTGTGACTATAGTATAGCATACTTTTTCCCAAATTGCAATATTCAAAATGCACGAAGTTACCAAAATGTTTTTGTTCATGTAGTAGAAAAACAGCAATGTGCCGAAAACCTCTTGCAATTCGTTTTGAGATGTGATATAATAGTATTTGTGGTTGTGTCTCAAAAAACGACTGCCTGCCCCTGCCTCTCCGCAGGGGTCTTTCACTATATATGAAATATGCAAAGGAGGTCCTGACGTGAGCATCAAAGTCATTCCCGTTATCGGTGATTCCCATACCTGGGGCGAGGGTGTCGGCGCCGAGAGGAGCCTTGACCCCGCGGTCTGCTGCGGGGATCTGCGCCCCCTGCCCTTCACGCCTCCCTGCTACGTCAACCTTCTGCGAGACCGTCTCAATACCGAGACCGGCTCCTCCTGCTCGGAATACGAGGGGGAGGCTCTGACCGCCCTGTGCGAGGGGAAGGAGGGCGCCTTCGGCGTCGTGTCGGAGAAGCCTCTTACCATCGACGAGGACTTCGACCTGGCCCGTATCTTCTTCTACGCGGGTTCGGAGGAGGCGGAGGTCAAGCTCACCGCGTCGGCTCCCTCCGGGGATACCGCCGTCACCGAGATCCTGTTCAGCGATACCTCCCTCATGAGCGTGGCCGTCAAGGTCGCCCATATCATGCCCAAGAAGGGCGAGACCGCCCACAGACTCACCGCGACCTGCGGGGAGGACTGCCGCGCCCTGGTCTACCGCGTCGAGCTGTACCGAGGACCGTACGCCCTCCTCAACTGCGGCATCGGCTCCTGCCCCACCAAGAAGTTCGTGGAAAGCTACTTTGACCGCTACGTGGCCCCCCTGTCCCCCTACGCCATCCTCTTTGAGGGCTGTACCATCAACGATTGGCTCTGCACCCCGACGGATCTGAAGTACGCCGCTCACCTGCGCCGTATGCTCTCCGCCCAAAGAGATCTCACCTCCCGCGTCCTGTGGCATACCGTGACCCCCATCGGGGGCAGTCAGATCAGCCGTCAGGGAACCGTATACACCGACTACGTCAACACCATGCGCTCGGTAGCCGCCGAGGCAGGGGTGGCTCTGGTGGACTGTAACGCCGAGATGGCTGCTCTCCTCGCGCCCATGTCCGAGGCCGAGCAGGCCGCCTACTTCTACCACGATCCCTGGCACCCGAACGGCGAGGGCCACAGGCTCTACGCCGAGTTGATCTGGTCCAGTCTGAAGGCCTGGCTGTAAGTCCCCAACGGTACTACCTCGCGAAACCGTCAAATCTGTCAAACCGCCCATGGAATCCGCTCCAAGTCAGTGAATATTCGGCACTTTATTCATTGACAAGGGGGCGGATTTCTGCTATAATTCACCTTGCTTCCAATGAATTGACCGTACTTGAAAACTACGCGCCAAGTATAGAAAAACCCGTTTTACACGGGACTAAGGAGAGTCTATGGCAACCATTCAAACTCTGCTCAGCCTGGCGGTGTGCCTCTTCGCCGGACTGATGATGACCCGCGCCCTCAAGCGGCTCCATCTTCCCGACGTCACCGCTTACCTCATCGCCGGCGTAGTGGTAGGCGCCTACTGCATCGGCCGCTTCTCCATCGGCGGCTTCAGCTTCGGCTTCAACAACGAGATTTCCCCCGTCGGTAATTTCACCATCATCTCGGATATCGCCCTGGGCTTCATCGCCTTTGATATCGGTAACGAGTTCCGCCTCAAGGACCTCAAGCACACGGGTAAGAAGGCCACCGTCATCGGTATCGTCCAGGCCGTGGCCGCCACCCTGGTGGTGGACGCCGCCCTGATCGGCGTGCATTTCCTGCTCATCGCCGTGACGGGGACCGATTATCTCCCCCTCCCCGCCTGCATCATCCTGGGCGCCATCGCCTCGGCCACCGCTCCCGCCGCCACCCTTATGGTGGTGCGCCAGTACAAGGCCAAGGGCCCTCTGACCGACCTGCTCCTGCCCATCGTCGCTCTGGACGACGCTGTGGGTCTCATTCTCTTCGCCGTCTCCATGGGCGTGGCCAAGGCTCTCCACGGCGGCGCTCTCAACGTGGTCTCCATCCTGGTGGAGCCCCTTTTGGAGATCGTTCTGTCCCTGCTCCTGGGCGCGATCCTGGGCTTTATCCTGTCCATGATCGAGCGGATGTTCCATTCCAACAGCAACCGTCTCACCCTTATGATCACCTTCGTCATGCTGACGGTGGCCCTCGCCATGCTCCACTTCGAGGTGGGCGGGGTACACATCGGCTTCTCCTCCCTCCTGACCTGCATGATGCTGGGTACCATCTTCTGCAACGTCTGCAAGACCTCTGAGGAAATGATGGAGAGGACCGAGAAGTGGACCAAGCCCCTCTTCGTCCTGTTCTTCGTCATCAGCGGCGCCAGCCTGGATCTGACGGTGTTCAAGAAGCCCATCTTCATCCTGATCGGCATCATCTACATCCTTTTCCGATCCCTCGGTAAGATCTCGGGTGCCTTCGCCAGCGCTAAAGCCATGAAGTGCGACGACAAGACCGTGAAGTACCTGGGCATCACCCTCCTGCCCCAGGCGGGCGTGGCCCTGGGTATGGTGTCCACCGTGGCCGCCGACGATGTTTTTGGCAGTGAGATCGGCAGCACCGTGCGCTTCGTCATTCTCTTCGGCGTTCTGATCTACGAGATCTTTGGTCCCATGATGACCAAGTGGGCCCTGACCCGCGCAGGTGACATCACCGAAAAGCCCGAGGGCAAGACCGCCCGCGTCATCGATCCCCATCACAGGGGGAAGGACGAACAGGCCTGATCCTCCCCATAACACGAAAGCCCCTTCCGAATCGGAGGGGGCTATTCTTCTTTATGGACGATACGGACGCTCACCGATTCCGTTCCGAGAGGATCTTCTCCCAAAGCAGCCTCCGCCCTGCGGTGAAGGCGCCGAGGACGGACAGGGAGGGCTCGCTTTCGCGGACTTCACGACGGATCCATACCGTTTCGTCGGGAAGCAGAAGCCTCGCCTCCTCGGGGGAGGGAAGCACCCCCGACGGATCCTCGGCCAGGATGCAGTCAATGGCCAGGAATTCGCAAAGCTCCCTCAGAAACCGCGCCGTACCCTTACGGAGGGCGTCGGGACTTCTCTCTTCGGCGGTATAGCGGGTGAACGCCCGGGTGAGACGCATTCCCACGGGCGAGAGTCGCCAACTCTCACCGTCGCGCCGTGTCAGCAGAGTGACCCGCCTGTCCGCTCCGTGGATGTGAAGCAGAGAAGCCGCCTCCTTGGGAACAGGCTGACATTCTACCGCCGCCGCTACCGCTTCGCCGTAGCCGACGGTGACAAGCGGGGGAAGTCCCACCGTGTCGGTTACCGCCTCGGTCGAAAAAGTCCCCGAGCGATCGGTCAGCAGAACAGGCGCGCAGACCGACAGCCCCGTAGCGGTGGCGCACCCTCGCAAAAGGGGCATGGCCCGACGGCAGAGCATCCGCATCCCCTCCTCGGGCGGGAGAGCGGGATCCAGCTCCACCGAGGCGGTACCCAGGGTATGGGCGGCGAGATCCAGGGCAGTCACCTCTCCATGAGCCTCGGAGACCGCCAGCACAGGCAGAACCGCCACTGGGGCGGGAAGGATTACCCGACAGGGGCGGCGGCCGGCGGGGTCGATCCCTTCGTCCTCGGTAAGGATGCCCAGGGCGGTCAGCTCGGCTACGGCGCGGGCGACGGTGGAGGGGCTGAGGTCTGTGGCCTCGGCTATGGCGCGGAGGGGCAGGGGACGGCTTGGCTCCAGAGCCGCCAGGATACGGCGCAGAGCGGGATTGGAAACGGCGCGGGTGGAATTCATGGTGGGCTCCAATCAAAAAAGTATTGACAATCGGGAATAATCGTGCTATAATAAGCGGGTAGCTCCGTCGGACGGCCGCGCGGGATCACGCCGAAAGGTATTCCCGTGAGGAAAGTCCGGGCATCGCAGGGCAGGATAACTGATAACGTCAGCCGCGGGTAACCGCCGGAAAAGGGCAACAGAAATAGACCGCCGTCCCTCGGGGCGGTAAGGATGGAAAGGCGAGGTAAGAGCTCACCCACTTCCACGGTAACGTGGATTTGCTGTAAACTCTATCCGATGCAACACCGTGTGAGGCCGCAAGGCGGGTCGGCCCGACCCACTCCACTCACTGGGTGGCGCACGGCGAAAGCCGTGAAGCGTCTTGGTGACAAGCCGCGCAGATAGATGGTCGTCACGCTGTCCCTCGGGACAGCCAACAGAACCCGGCTTACAGACGGAGCTACGAAAATGCACAGGAAAAGGAACGATCTCTGAAAAAGAGGTCGTTTTTTTGCGTGACCGGATACGGAGATACAAGATACGGAGATACAAGATATGAGACAGGCGAGAGAGAGCTCGGATATCTTGTATCTCATATCCCATATCTCACTTCATCTGATCCACCAGCTTGGATACCAGAGCCAGCTGCTCGGGGTTGAGCCGCTTGAGCTTTTCGGTGATCTCGGTCAGGCGGGTGGGATCCGAGGACTCCAGGTCAAAGAACTCCTTGGGCGTGACCTTGAGGTAATCGCAGATGTAGAAGAAGGTCGACATGGAAGGGAGATTGTGATGATTCTCAATATTGCAAATGTAGTTATCGCTCTGTCCGATATCTCGACTCATCTCGCGAGCGGAAACGTCCTTGCGTAGGCGCAGCTCTGTCAGTCTTTCTTGAAATTCTTTATCAGTAAACAAAGAGATCACCTCCTTGCACATTATTGTACTATGGACGAAGGTGATAAACGGTCGGTTAAACTGTGCATATAAGGCGACCGAACACGATAAAAGTGCAAAATATTCAGAATTCATAATTAAACCGAATTATGAAAAAACACCGCCCAAGGAGCGGTGAAGCTCATAAAAAAGACCGCCTTGGATAACCAAAGCGGTCCTTTTCAATTCAACTCAAACGCTCTCCCCGTCGGGGGTCTCTGTGACGACCTCGTCCTCGCCCATCCGCAATTCGGCTCGGTCCATGATGCGCTTCTGGGCGCCCAGGTACTTGGAGACCGTCAGGACGGCGGTGTAGAGCAGCCCGTAGGCCACGAAGACCAGAAGGAACATATAGTAGGGGGTCTCGTTGATGAGGGAATCGTAGGTGATGCCCCAGCCGTTGTAGATCATGCCAGCCGTGAAGCGCACAGCCCCCGAGACGAAGGCCTGGAACTTGAAGAGCATGGCAAAGATCAGGTGGGGAAGGGTGGCCAGGAGTCCCGCGGCGATGGTGGCGCCCACCGAGCAGTACCCCTCGCGGTACCCCTCGCTCCGTCCCGCCACCGCCAGGATCGCGGGGATCGCCAGGGTATAGATGGCGATGCGGATCACGGTCAGCACGGGGTAGGGAAGGGCTACGAACTTTTCTACCACGTTGGTGAACAGCGCCTCGATCAGCATGACGATGATGCAGGAGCCGAGCATGTAGAGGAAGTAGAAAAGGGTATTGATACCGATATACTTTTTCATGAATGGGATCAGTAGGCCGTGCTCATGAGGTCGGTCAGCATCTCGTCGGAGCGGCGCTTGATGAGGGCGGCGTAGTAGGCCACCACGATGATCTCCAGGGCGTTGGCCAGGCGGTCGCGGGCGCCGGGCATAGCCTCCTCGTAGTCGGTGATCTGCTCGCGGATGACCTCCTTGATGGAGGCCATGGAGCAGACGTCCTGCTGCATGAGGGTCTCCAGGATGCGGCAGATGTAGTCGTACAGGACGGAGTCGCGGATGATATCGTCGCTCTTGTCGTCGATCTTACCGTTGATGTAGTGGAGCAGAAGGGCGATCTTGTCCAGCTGAATGCAGGAACGAAGCATATTGATGATGAGGATGTGGGCGACCTGGTCGATGTTGTACTTCTTCAGGCGGGCGTTGGCGACCCAACCGCGCTTGGTCCAGTTCTGTAGAGTGGAGCCGTCGATGCCCGAGACCTCACGGATCTGGGAGAGCATGACGCCCTCGCTGATGTAGAAGACCTTGGAGAGGAACTCCAGGCCGGTGACGTTGCCCATATCGCTCTTCTTGAGCTTGGTGCCGGGAATCAGGGAATCATTGATTTCGAGATTCATAACTTACCTCCGATTGGTTATTTTGAATATATACGGGCATTCGCCCGCTTTGTGTCGGTCCGTTGGGACTTGATTCGGTTATGGGTTTATTATATCATACAGTCGTGCGATTGTCAACCCCCCGATTGAAATTTTTGCGAATGGTTCACAAATTCTCTCATATTATAGTACCATTGCGGAACGGGAGGAAGCTGTATGCGAATCAGAATCAGCCCCTTGGCAGGGGTTTTCGTAGGGGGCGCGTTGCTCATGGGCGCGCTGACCGTCCGGTGGGAC